>JAYWMP010000087.1:0-2290 GCA_035873255.1 Nitrospirota bacterium | reverse complement strand
ATATCATTTTCTTTTTATTTTCTGCCGCATTACCGCCCTGATGAAATTTACGTGTCACTGTGGTACCCTTAAGTAAAAGAAAGAGAGGGAATCAGGCATGTTATCCGGACTGACAGAGACCGAGATGGAGAGATATCGCAGGCAGTTGATGCTCCAGGGGTTCACAGTGGAGCATCAGCGGAGATTAAAGGACTCGACCGCCCTGATCGCGGGGATTGGCGGCCTTGGCGGCCCAGCCGCTATATATCTTGCCGTGGCGGGCATAGGGAAACTGGTCCTGGTCCATTCAGGAAATCTTACCCTGTCGAATATGAACAGGCAGATATTAATGAGGCATGACTGGATAAACAAAAACAGGGTGGAAGAGGCGAAGAGGAGAATCAAAGAGCTTAACCCCGATGTTGAGGTTGTGGTGTTTGATGAGAGGACAACCGGAGACAATATGGACAGACTGCTTGCGGGGTCGCGGATCGCCTTAAGCGCCCGCCCTAATTTCAGCGAGCGGCGTGTATTGAATGCCGCATGCGTAAGACATGAAATCCCTCTGATAGAAGCCGCGATGAACGGCATGGAAGGCTATTTGTTTAATATCATCCCTGGTGTTACACCATGTCTGAATTGTGTATACCCCGATGATAATCCGGAATGGGAGGAGTTAGGATTCCCTGTCCTGGGCGCTGTGTCGGGCGCCCTCGGATGCTTTATGAGTATTGAGGCAATAAAACTTTTGACAGGGTACGGCAGGCCGCTGCTTTCCCGGATGCTTCTGTTCGATACCCTGAACATGGAATTCAGGAAGGTGAAGATACACAGGGACGACACCTGCAAGGTATGCGGAGACAAAAAAGCCCCGGAGTGAGTTCCCCGCGATAGAAAGGGTAGCAGGCTGAAACGCCCCTGGGTTGTCAGGAGAAATTGAGCCCGTACTCTCTTATGATTTCCAGGTCGTCCTCGAACTTTCGCCCGTGGGTCGTTAGATAATTTCCGACCAGAAGGCCGTCCGCGCCTGCAAAAAAGACAAAGGAGTTGAATTCCCCGAGTGTATGCATCCTGCCGCCGCAGATACGGATCTCTTTGTCAGGCAGTATGAACCTGTAGAGACTTATTATTTTCAGCGCCTCGAAGGGTTCGAGATACCTCCGCCCACCAAGTCCGGTGCCTTTTACCGGTATAAGAAAATTAACAGGTACGGAATCAGGTCCGATCTCCCTGAGGGTGAAAGCCATGTCTATCCTGTCTTTCCATTGTTCTCCAAGTCCGAATATCCCGCCTGAACATAAAGACAGGCCGGTGGATTTAACAGATTTTATGGTTTCTATCTTGTCCCGGTATGTGTGTGTGGAGCATATTTCCGGGAAAAACCTCTCGGATGTCTCGAGATTATGGTGATAACGTTCAAGCCCGGCCTTTTTTAGTTCCTCAAGCTCTTCTCTTGCCAAAAGCCCCAGTGTTGCGCATGGCAGCAGGCCGAGCGCCCGTACCCCGGCGATCATCACGGCGATCTCCTCAAGCTCTTTGCCGGACGCCTTCTTCCCGCTTGTTACAACGCAGAACCGTTTTGCGCCGCCTGATTTCGCCTCTTTCGCCCTGTCGAGGACTGTTTTTTTCTCAACAAGTGAAAACGTCTCTATACCCGCGGGGTTTCCGCGGGACTGGGCGCAGTATGAACAGTCTTCGGGGCAGGCGCCTGATTTTGCGTTTATTATCGCGCAGAGGTCGGCGTTATCTCCCCTGAATTGGGTCCTTATTCTGTTCGCGGCATAAAACAGGGCGAATATTTCATTATGGGAGACCGACGCTATAACCATTGCATCTTCTCTTGAGATGCTGTCCCCGTTCAGGACTTTTTCTGTGATATCCCGGATCATCCGGTTATTGTGCAAGAAGGGGAAATGGATGTCAACCCGGCTGGAAGGGGAAGTTTGCGGATCAAAAATATTTTATTTCAAAGCTGTCATATTCCGGGGCGGATGCTTCCCAGATCACTTCGATGTCTTTCACGTCTGAGCCGGACGAGCCTTTCCGGCATTCATTGATCGCCTGCTCAATGCCCTCCCTCGTTCCTTCGAAAACAGCTTCAACACGTCCGTCATAAAGATTTTTGACCCAGCCGTTAAGTCCCAGCCCGGTCGCGACCTCCCGTGTGAAGCTTCTGAAGAAGACACCCTGAACATTTCCGCTGATAAAAAGATGGGCCTTTGATTTATTCATCTAGCCATATTATATCAAATCCCGGAGATAATATGGATGATCTTTTGATTTTGCTGTTGAGAAGCCATATCTTGTACCT
>JAYWMP010000024.1:0-3816 GCA_035873255.1 Nitrospirota bacterium | reverse complement strand
TTTTTATGCTATATTGTTAATTAATTGCTAAATTAATTAATTTGATACTTGTAAGGAGGCTAAAATGCCAAAAGAACCGAAAAAGAAGATGGCGATAATCGCCAGTAAGGGTACTCTGGACATGGCCTATCCGCCTTTGATACTAGGGTCAACCGCCGCGGCGATGGATACCGAGGTGCGGATATTCTTTACGCTTTACGGCGTGGATATAATCAACAGGAAGAAAAACCATTCACTACAGGTAGCGCCCATAGGCAATCCCGCTATGCCGTCGCCTATACCATTTCCTAATATCCTCGGCGTGTTGCCAGGTATGACTCCCATGGCCACATCCATGATGAAGGGCATGATAAAAAAGATAAACTGGCCCACGATCCCCGAATTGATACAGGCATGCCTGGAGATGGACGTCAAGCTTATCGCGTGCACTCCCACCCTGGAGATGACCGGTGTCAGGAAAGAAGATCTGGAAGAAGGCGTGTTAGTGGCCGGGGCCGCCGAATTTCTGGATTTTGCGCTTGATGCAAACATGAGCCTTTTTGTATAAAATATAGTAAAGCAGGCGGTTAAATCAGCTTAGCCGGTATCGTGCAGAACAGTTTCATGCAATATCAATAAACGAGGAGGTAATTTTTGATCTTTAGTCCAAATTTAAACTTCAGGAGGTATTGAATGAAAAAATTTTTTCAGCTGACTTTAATTACGTTGTTTATGTTTAGTTTTTCCGGTGTTTCATCAGCTACAAATGGTGACCAGCTCATCGGCATTGGGCCGGTTTCCAGGGCAATGGGTGGCGTTGGAATCGCTGCTCCACAGGATGCTATCAGCGCTGTTTTTGCGAATCCAGCAGCCATGTGTTTCGGGGCTTATTGTCCTGGTTCTCAATTTATTTTCGCCGGCACGGTTTTTATGCCTAACACACGCACACGAGTAACCGCTGACGCGGCAGGGCTGGACACAGGTTGGAAAGACAGCGATTCAGACATGTATGTAATACCGGCAATAGGGATATCCACGCCTATCACCCAGCAGGTTCGTTTCGGGCTCGCGGCATACGGTGTTTCAGGTCTCGGAGTGGATTACCGCGACAAGTTCGACCTGAATCCCATGACGCCTGAGATTGATGATGTTTATACCAATCTTCAGGTTATGAAATTCGCGTCGAGTCTGTCTTATTTGATCAATCCGAACTTTTCGGTCGGCGCCGCATTGCATGCAAATTACGGCGCGCTTGATCTTCAGGCCGGAACTTCAACCGGATTCAGTGTTGGCGCGCAAGTAGGCGCCCTTTATAAAAACGGCCCGATTTCCGTCGGAGTAGTGTACGTCACTCCCCAGAAAATCAACCATGAAAATGTGGCCGATTTCGACGAAGACGGTAGCGCCGACGACCTTGAGCTTGAGAGTCCTCAGTCCATTGGTTTCGGAGTCGCATATGAGGCGATACCGGGCGTCCTGTTGGTCGAAACAGACGCGAAGTGGTTAAATTGGGCCGATGCTGACGGATATAAGGATTTTGACTGGGCCAATCAATGGGTCTACGCGATCGGAGTTCAGTATAAACCTGTTCCAAAGCTTGCGCTGCGCGCCGGTTTTAATTATGGAAAAAACCCTGTTGAAGATCACGATGGCTGGGATGGCACCACATTCGAGTCAGTGCAGGGAAAACAGGTATCACGCTTCAACTATGAAGTCCTGAGAATCGCTGGATTCCCGGCTATAGTCGAAAAACATCTTACAGCCGGTATCGGTTATAAAGTATCCCGGAATGTCCTTATCAACCTGGGCTACATGCATGCATTTAAAAACACCATAAAAGAAGACGGTACTTACTTCGGCATGCCCGCATCAGTATCCGCCAGCCTGAAGGAAAACAGTATTGATTTCGGAATCACCTGGACATTTTAACAGACTATTTGCGGGGGAGGTATACCTCCCCTTTTTTTTGATGATTCAGCATGACGCCGGTTTCAATCGAAAACTGAAACAACCCCTTCGCGCCCGTCCGGATATGCCATGGGAATACCCTTGACATGGACATTGCTGATATTTTTATTCATGGATATGTATCCGTCAAATACCCTCTTATCTCTTATTGCATGAATTATGTTGTCCATGGCGGTCATTACTGGACAATCGGGATGCTTAACGTAAATGTTGTGCCTTCGCCCACCTTGCTGTCGACACTTATATGTCCATTATGTTTCTTTATAATATCATACGCAATACTCAACCCTAGACCGGTACCCTTGCCTACCTCTTTGGTCGTAAAAAACGGCTCGAATATCCTGTTCTTTACATCATCGGGAATCCCGCTACCGGTATCGGAAATGGATACAAATATCGACCCGTCCGAACTCCACGTCTTCACGGCAATCTCGCCGTTTTTTTCGATAGCATGCGCGGCATTGACCAGCAAATTCATAAATATCTGATTAATTTGACCCTGATTGCATTTAGTCATCGGGATATCACCGTAGTCCTTTGTAAGAACCGCCTTGTACTTCAGCTCATTCCATACTATGTTGATCGTACTGTCCAGACCCGCGTTAATATCGGCCAGATTATCCTCTTGCTCATTGATTCTGGAGAAGCTTTTCATGTCCTGTACAATCTTATTTACCCGATCGGCTCCCTCAAGAGATTCATTTATAAGGTCTTTGAGGTCGGAAATGACATAATCAACCTTTAACCGGTTGCGTGTTTCAGCAAGCTCTTCCATAACCGCCTTTTGCGGTTGGAGATGCATTATAGTCTCGGACTGGACCCCGATAAACTCCGTAAGTTTCGAGAGATACCTGTCGAGGGACCCCAGGTTGCTCGATATAAAACCGATGGGGTTGTTAATCTCGTGAGCTATGCCCGCGGCAAGCTGTCCTATGGAGGCCATCTTCTCCTGCTGTAAAATCTGGGACTGCATTGACTTGAGTTCGGTATACGTCGCTTCCAGCTCCTCGTTTTTTCTCCTGAGTTCCATCGTAATTTTTTTCATCTCCGTGGAATCATGGATAATTACTACATCGCCTGAAATCTCGGCCTCATGGATAATATTAAAGGGATATGAATTTATTATGAACCATTTACCGGAAGGTTCGTGATAGATTTCAGTTCCTTTATTCTGCAGCGCTACTGTTTTCATCCTGGAGTTGAACAGTAACTCTCCCCAGTCACAACCCAGAATCTCCGCATATTTTTTCCCAATAAATTCCTTTAACGCCCTGTTGCATCTTTTGATTTTGCCATGATTATCGACCAGTGCGACCATAACACCGGCGCAATCCATCGTCCGTTCCCATTCATCCTTTATCGTCTTTACCTTCCGGAAAATTCTGCTCAGCTCTTCATAGTTTTCAGACAGAACCTCATTTCTCTCTAAAAGCTCCTTTTTTTCGAGTACCCGTCGCGTAATATCATAAATACAATACACAGAGTAAGTTCGTTCATCTATTCGTGCGATCGACGTCGAAATCTCGCTGTAGAATTCCGTGCCGTCCTTCTTCTTTCCCTTCCTTTCGATGTATGCGCAAGGCGATCCGGCGCTGTTCGGCGATTGGAATCCTGCGGGTATTTCCGGATTGTCGTCAATTCCGGATATAATAATTTCCGGACCCTTTCCCAGAATTTCTTCTTTGCCGTATCCGGAAATCTCCAGGGCAGCCTGGTTACAGAAGATGATTACGCCATCGGAGTCTGTTACCATAATACCGTAACAAAAGCTCTCCAGCAGATTAGTAAAACAGTCAATAGCAGTTCCGGTAGCGTCTCTGTTTTTATTCATTCATGGCGCTTTAATCAAAGTGATTCACCGGGGCAATC
>JAYWMP010000016.1:0-3036 GCA_035873255.1 Nitrospirota bacterium | reverse complement strand
CGCGGATTATGCCAAAAATTGCGAAAAAGAGAAGCGCGTTGGACAGAATATGAAGGTTAAAATCGACAAAACTGTGAATCATCATCGTAAACACGGATGAAACAGCCGCTATCCTGAGTATCCCCCTGTTTTCCCCCGGGACACTTTTTGCCATTATGTATATCGAGAGGGAGATAAAAGTTATAAGAAGAATTATGCCGATAGCGCCTGTTTCGAGCATAAATTCAATATAGTCGTTGTGAGCATGCACAAAGACCGCCTGTATCCCGACGGGTGAATACATAGGGAATAAGTCCATGAACGTGCCCAGGCCTGAACCGGTCAGCCAGAAGTCCTTGAACGCGTTCAGAGTGGCCGACCAGACGATCAGCCGATCATTCGTTGATACGTCCGAATTATAAAAGCGGTCCACTATCGGGTCTATCCCCAGGTAGAGGAGGTATGCAGCGAGGGCGACCAGAAAGATTCCTATCACCCAGACCCTCCTGGTATGCGCCCTGCTCTGTATGATCAATATGGAGAATAGCGCGACGCCCAAAAAGAACCCTATTATCCCCCCGCGCGACAGGGAAAAGAAGACCGAGAGGGCCATAATCAGGGTTAAGAACCCGAAGAGTATCTTTTTGGGCCTCTCCCTGGCTGTGAGCAGAAGCCCGAGGCCGAGAGGTATAAGCATGCCGATAAATCCGGCGAAATGGTTCCTGTTCACAAAAGGTCCGAACGGACTTGCCGACGGAAAGGTGAGCTCTCTTAACCAGTATATCTTCCCGTTCCATGTCACCTTCTGCAGGATACCGAAGACAGCAAGGCAGAACCCGAAGACAACAAGAATCTTTAATGTCCTGGTTACGTTGTCAATATCCCTGAACGCCTGCATCGAAATAAACAATACAGTAAGGAATGCCAGGACCCTTAACAACTCCAGCCGGGTCTTGTAAGGATGTACGCTTATGTACATAAAATCCTTACTGCCATCCAAAGAATAGAAAGATCGCAAATCAAATGCATTCGGGGAGATAAATTCAAGCAGGGAGGCTGGAAGAGGCAAAACCTGGATTATGGTATAAACCGCAAAGGCCGCCCCCGTGGCGTAAAGGAGTTTTTCAGCGCCCGACGGCTTAAAACGGGTATATTCCTTCCTGATTATCCAGGCCAGTCCGAGCGTATATACCATCAATATAATGATCGTTGAAGACCATATCTCAACAGCGCCGAATAAAAGGACCGAAAGAATTAATATAAAAGAAAGAATATCAGTTGTCATAGTTCATTTTTATTATCTTCAGTGCGTTATCCTCTTTTATGAGCCGCCAGTTGATCCTGCCCCCGTATTTCACCCACCGGGCTTCCGCGGGATAATAGAAACTTATCCGGTAGATGCCGGAGACAAAGGCATTCGGCCCGTCTATTCTTATTGACATGTTCCGGAGCCTGTAGCTGTCTTTTTTGAATCTGAACGTCTCCCTGTATCTATCGCGTATCGAGGAATAGTCCCTGCGGCCGTTTTCGATCGCGGACCTCGAAAATAATGACATAAAAGTATCGAAATCATTTCTTTCGTAAGCCTTTATATATCTGCTCATGAAATCCCTGACCTCCTCCTCAGTTATAGTGCCTGTCTCCCTATAGGAATTCGCGATCACAGGCGCCGCGGGTTTGCCGTAGGGCGCGGAAACCGTTCCCTTCTCCCGGAATATCCTGTTATCCCCGGCTTCGGCCTGTTTCACCGGTTTTCCTTTTACCTCCCCGGTGTTCCGGATATTATATGCCTTTTTCCCGCTATTGGAAGTTTTTTTTCCCGTCCCCCTGTTTATTCCGGATTTTTTAGCGACTTTTGCATCTGATGTTTCAATGACTGAAGAAGACGGAGGGGGAGCGACTACTATGCTGGAAGGCGTTTCTTCCGGGTCCCTGCTGGCCCCGGATCCTGCTTCTCCGGCTTTTTCACGCTGTTCCGTCTCTTCTTTTTTAATGTCTGTCGCCAGCCATACCTCATCATCCGTCTCCCGCCTTTTATATATCTCCGTTGTCTCGCCCGTTCCGTTGTCGCTTATCAACGCGGTCTCCCGCCTGCCGTCGACTGTAACATTTTCTTTCCTGATCACATCCGGTGATGCAACGTAGTTTAACGGCAGGGGAACTTTCCCGACCGAAATTCCTTTCTTTTCTCCTTCATTGACTTGACGCGAGCGGGGCTTATCACCCATTAAGACCGGCAGCCCCTCTCCAGCGCCCGACCCTGACATCATGTCTTTCCTCGAAAGCAGTTCGGCCTCAAGCCGGGATGACCGGTTCTGATGATATATAAAACCGATGACAAGAAAAGCGGCAAGGATATATATTCCGACCAGCGCCCTCGGCAGATATTTTCTCAGGCTGATCCACCCGGGATGCGGAGAATCTTTGCCGACCTGAGCGCGGGGGGACTTCTTCCGTTTAGTCTTTGACGGCCCAGCCGGCTTCAAAATCCGGCTATTCAGTTGCCTGTCATATGTCCTTCTTTTGGAATCATCCTTGAGAGTATTGTACGCCTCGTTAACTTTTTTCGCCCTCTCGGCAACCCATTCCTGGTCCCCTTCCTGCCGGTCAGGATGGTAAAGGAGCATGAACATCTTCCATCTCTCCCTTATTTCCTTCCGTGACGCCTTTCCCTGGAGGCCTAATGTTGTGTAGTAATTATTTTCGGGGTTAAAATGTATCTTTGAGATAACAAAGTTTGCGCCATCGACAAGATACTTCAGATCAATATTATTCCTTGAGGAAAAAGTCCTTATGGCATCGGAATTGTTGGATATATATATTAACGCGTCAAGACAGAGAAAGGCTTTCCCGTACAGCTTACCGGGAGTGACGCCTTCATACGACTGTATGATGACGTCTAAAGCTTCTCTGAGTTGCTTTTCGGACGGTCCGCCTGCTTTCTTAGTGTTATGCCGTCTATCCATGCCGTCCCTTCAATCCTGTTATCAAATTTGCTCGACCGTTTCCTTATTATTTTGACAATCACGGCCCCGCATTCCTCCGGAGTTTGAAAAT
>JAYWMP010000005.1:0-3913 GCA_035873255.1 Nitrospirota bacterium | reverse complement strand
TCTGAATACATCTGACCATCCGAGTGGATAAACCTGCCGGTGAGCACGACATAGAAGGCGTCAAAGGGCATGTTCAGCGCCGCCTCCTGTGGCAGAAATCCGATCCGGCGGGCGCTTTCCGGATGTGATATCTCCTTAAAGCTCCTGCCCCCAATCCTGTAGTCTCCGGCAAATTCCATCTGCCCGGAGAGCACATTGAGGAAGGTGGACTTGCCGCTTCCATTGTTCCCGAGCACCCCGACCATATCTCCCTTTTTTATCTCCAGGCCCTCTATCTCCAGATTAAAGTCCCCGAGTCCGGCCCTTATATCCTTAAGCTCAATTAAAATAGAACAGCTCCTTTCTCCGCTTGATCAGCAGATACAGAAAAAATACTCCGCCGATTGAGGAGGTTATGACGCCCACCGGAAGTTCCTGCCCCTGCTGAAGGATGGTCCTGGCTATAAGGTCGGTGGCGATCATGAACGCGGCCCCGCCTGTAAGGGACGCCGGCAGCAGGTATGACGCCTTTACGAAATTGCCGAGCCTCAGTATGTGCGGAATGATCAAACCGACAAACCCGATTATACCAGCATAGCCCACGCTGAAGGAAGTGAGCAGCGCCGCCGCAAAGAAGAGCTTCTTCCTCAATCCGTGGACGTCCACGCCCGTCGATGATGCGGTTGTGTCATCAAAGCAGAGTATGTCAAGCTTGAGATAATCGCCCCTGATCACGAGGAACGAGAGGCAGATGACTCCAAAAAGTATCATGTCCTTTGAGACTGTGGCGGCCTGGAACCCTCCCATTAACCAGAAGATGATGGAACTGACCGCATCATCGCTCAGGAATTTCATAAAGCTTATGGTGGCCGACGCAAAGGTACTCAGCACTATACCGGCCAGGAGCATTGTGATCGGTTGTATCCTCCCCCTGTCCGAGGCTATCCGGTAAACCAGGTACAGGCCCGCCAGCCCCCCCGCCAGTGCAAAGAGCGGGATGTACGGCATAAGCCCCAGCATGATCGCTATTACCGCGCCCATTGCCGAGGAGGCCGATACACCGGTAGTGAATGAATCCGCAAGCGGGTTTTTCATCACATACTGAAAGAGCACCCCGCTCATGGCAAGGGCCGCACCCACAAGCCCGGCAAGCACGACCCTCGGGAGCCGCACATCAAATAATATGTTCCTTTCTATCTCCGACATATTGAAGAGGTCTATCTTCACCGCGCCGGCGGATATGGCGGCAACAAATGCGGCGGCGAGTGCGGCAAGCAGTACAAGCCTCATCCTTCCACCCTCCTGACCGCCCAGAGCGCTGTGAAAAAAAATGTCGCCGCAAAGCCGGCAATAAGCATCAGGTAGAGCGTGTTGACATCCCCGCCGGTGAGCGTCGCCCTTATCACCTTTGTCGAATAAGTAAGCGGTAGCGCGTAAACCAGCCACTTGAAAATTTCGGGCAGTTTATCAACAGGGAAAAAAGTCCCGCTCAGGAAGATCATGGGCGTTATCACGAATGTGTTGACCGTCGCCTGGTCTCCGTGGTCCCTGACAAGCATTGCTACAGTGATGCCGAGTGTCGCAAACAGAAAGGTATGCGTCAATATTGCAAGGAAAAACATGGGGCCTATGATCAGCTTCACGCCGAATATTACTGAATAAGCAAATATCAGGCAGGTGCTCAGGAGCCCCTTGAACATGCCGTAGGCGGCTTCACCAAGAACAATCTCTACATGGGATATGGGCGCAATGAGGAATTCATCAAACACATGAAAATAAAACCTCGTAATGTTCAGTTCCTGGGCGATGGAGAAACTCTGGTTCAGACTGCTCATGCATATGAGTCCGGGGATAAGGAATGTAATGTACGGAAGTCCGTTCACCGCAACCCTGTCGCCGAATCCCCAGCCGAATGCGATCAGAAACAGGAGCGGCGAGAGCGAAGACGCCACTATCTGCTTCTTGGCCCGTTTCCTGAAGACATTTAATTCCCTGTAAAGCACACCCTGAAAGCCGTTAAACATTGATCCTCTTTCCCGTCAGTTTTATAAACACATCCTCGAGCGTCACCTGCCTGATCTTGCAGGCATGCCCGCATTCCTTCAGCCGTACGAGTGCATCGTCTTTTGAATTGAAAAACTCCTCTTCTATCCTGTCCTCCAGAAAGACCTCCAGCACATATCCGCCCATGTCCTTCTTCAGGTCATCAGGGGAGCCTTTGACAATGATCTTCCCTTTGTCGATTATATATGCGCTCCGGCAGAGTTTCTCCGCCTCTTCAATATAGTGGGTGGTAAGCAGGATCGCCATGCCCTTCTGCTGGTTTATCCTCAGGATCAATTCCCAGATATTCTTTCTTATCTGGGGATCAAGCCCGACTGTCGGTTCATCAAGAAAGAGTATCTTCGGCTCATGCAGAAGCGCCCTGACGAGCACGAGCCTCCTTTTCATACCACCGGAAAATGTCTTGACCTGCCTGTCCCTGTACTCCTGAAGACCGGCGAACTCAAGTGATTCTTCTATTTTACCCTTTCTCAGCGACTTGGGTATCGCATGCAGCATTGAATGGAGATAGAGGTTTTCATAGGCGGTCAGGTCCCTGTCAACATTGCTCTGCTGCGGCACCACGCCGATGAATCTCTTTGCCTCTTTGGGATTACTGAAGAAGTCCTTCCCGTAATAGCAAATCCTGCCACCGGTCGGTTTTACAAGACCGGTGAGGGTCTTTATGGTGGTGGTCTTCCCTGCCCCGTTAGGACCGAGAAGGCCGGTGAAGTCACCCTCCTTTATCTGGAGGTCTATTCCGTCAATAGCGGTTTTGTCGCCAAACTTTTTGATGAGGCCCTCTGCTTCGAGTACATTCACCGCCCCTTCTCTCACTGCCACAATAAGGCCCCCAATATAAAAATCAATACTCCTCCAAACACCATTATATAGTCAGGCATACGGTATCTCAGGATCACCAGTCCCGTTATGGTTGCAACTATTATAAACAGAGAAACCATATCTGTCAGTATCACCCAGAATGTTCCGGTTTTAAACGCCTTGTGCAGGTTGTTCAGCCAGTATAGCGGCTGATGCGGAGACTTTTCGATCTTCTCCATAACACCTTCTTCAGGATGGATTATATAAGTCGTCCTGCCATGGGAGCCGTAAAGGAACTCGATTGTATCGCCTTCACGTATCCTGATTACCGTGGGGTCATCCGTCCTGCCTATCTGTTTCTTATAGTAGTCGATAAAAGATTTCATCTGTCCAATATCGGAAACAGGCACTTCATGCACAGTTTCACTCCTGGAGATAAAGTAGTTAAAAAACTTTCTGTGGTTAAGAAGTATACCAGTGATACAGTAAAAGATGATGAAGGCGGCCAGTAACAGGCCGCCCCATCTGTGTATCTTGCGCATAACACGCGTTGTCTTTGAATCAAGCGCAGGCACGATTACATCTCAAATTTTTTCAGGAGTCTGACAATGCCTTCAATATATATGCTGTTTATCTCGGGGTAAAACCCAAGCCCTTTGAAGTATTCACGGCCTTTATAGCTGCCCACGGTCGCCTCTGTCGCAAATCCCACCTTTTTCATCTGTAGTGACCATGAAAGTTCGCCGTCTTCATCCGGCTCAGCACCCATTATATCATTCATTATATGGTCCCCGGCAACATACATAAAGGGAATAAATCTCACCTTTTTCGCCTTGCATGCCTTTGCCCTCGCCATCGCCTCCTCCCCTGAGGTTATTCCTTCAACGCTCCCCAGAAAGGTATTGTCATATTCCATTGACAACATCCGGTCAAGGCCCAGATAGGTTGAATTGCTCCCAACCGCCGTCTCGCCCGTGCCGTGAGCGGCAAGGACATTACAGCCTTCCCGCGACGTGAGCAGGTCCTTTTTTAAAGCCTCCACTACCGTTCTCATGTCCCACCAGTACTG
>JAYWMP010000004.1:0-5356 GCA_035873255.1 Nitrospirota bacterium | reverse complement strand
AAGGTTCGTAGGCGTTTTTTTAACAAAATTTTTATAAACTCTGGTACTGAAGAAGACAAAAAAGTATGTGTCGTTTGTCAGCCATAACATAATCCGAATATTTCTCTCCCATAGAGAATGTCCTTGCGCTCGAGACCATGAAGGAAGGTCATGACGGCTCAGGAATGGGCATTGTGATGAAGGACCTTGGAGGGGAGTTTGAGGAGTTAAAGGACTATCCGGTCCTTTCGGGGATATGCTCTGAAAGCGGTCTGCAGGCCCTTAATAATTACATGGAAAATCAGGGTTTTCAGCTCAAGCATGTCTGGACGCCGTCTATTCATAATGTGAGCGGCATACAGCGGAGGGAGCATTATTTCGCCAGAGTCTATCAGTACCCCCGTTCATATCTGGATGGGCCGATGTCAGAAAAGGAAGACCTGTTGATGAAGACGCGTCTTGAATTAAGAAAGATGGGCGAGGCAGATGAATCAATAATAGTCTTCTCTTTTTATCCGGATATAATCACCATAAAAGAAGTAGGCGATCCCCTTCAGTTAGGTGAGTTTTTCGGGCTGGGGGACTCAACACTGAAGGCCAAAATAATATTTGCACAGGGCAGGCAGAATACAAATTACGCAATAAATCTGTATGCCTGTCATCCATTTTTTCTGCAGGGTTTTTCAACTATGACGAACGGAGAGAATACGGCTTTCATCCCTATCAGGGAATACCTTATTGGCAGGGGCTTCCGCGGTTATACCGGATATAACAGTGACAGCGAAGTATTTGCCCATATACTGCATTACCTGGCGAGACAACTTTCATATCCCCTCACATATTACAAGGACGTTATAACTCCTCTCAAGGTCTCCGAGATAGAGATGAGAGAGGACAGGGAGGCATTGGATCTCATCAGAAAATCGTTGAGGATGCTCTGTATTGACGGACCGAACTGTGTTATCGGATTTACTCCGGACGGCACATGTTTCATGGTCCAGGACGCGAAAAAACTGAGGCCGGGCGCTGTCGGCGGAGTTAAGGGCAAATACGCCCTTATGTCAGAGGAATGCGGTCTGGACAGGGCTGTTCCGGACAGAGACCGGTCAACGGATATATTCCCCATGAAATATGACATGGTTATTATCCCGCCGGGCGCGGAGGAGGTTAAGGTATGGAACCAGCTGCAAGGCTAGACCACAATCACCAGCTCTCTTTTGGCGAGTTTCCGTACATAATCAGATGGCGGGACGACAGGTGCAAGCGCTGCGGCGGATGCACGGCGGTATGTCCCGTCAAGGCGATCCAGCCGGCCGTGAAGGTTGTAAGAACGGTCAGCTCGGAAGCGCCGATACCCACGCCGGCCGTGACAAGAAAGATTGTTCATGTTGTTGAACAGGTTACGGACATAGACCGCTACTGCACTGGTTGCGGTACGTGTATGCTGGTCTGCCCCAATGAAGCCATAGAGCCGGAGTATAATCCGCACAATAAACTGTTACATTTCAAAAATAAAGGTGGCGATGCCTATAAAAGGGGCGGCAGAAGGAACGATCCTTCAATTTCGACCCTTGACAGGCTGAAGTTCACGAGGATATCCATGCTTACGGACCCGGCGCTTGACGCTGGGCGGCACGAATTCCGCATCAGGACATTCCTGGGACGGAATCTGCCACCCGACTCGCTGCCGCTGGAGACAAGGGACGGCAGACTTGTTGTCAGGAAAGACGGCGTATTTGTTCCTCCAGTGCGTGAAATCTACCCGATAATGATAGGCAGCATGTCTATCGGCGCTCTTTCGCCCCCCATGTGGGAAGGGCTTGCGATGGGTGTAACATATCTGAACGAGGTTGAGAACATGCCCGTTGTCATGTGCTCGGGAGAAGGCGGCATGCCGCCTGGATTGCTGAAATCAAGGTTCCTCAAATACTTTATTCTGCAGATCGCTTCAGGGTATTTCGGATGGGATGAGATTATCCATGCGCTGCCTCATATGGTCGAAGACCCGTGCGCGATTGAGATCAAATACGGGCAGGGCGCAAAGCCCGGAGACGGCGGTCTTTTAATGTCGTATAAAGTTCTCAGTCTGATCGCAAGCATCAGGGGAGTGCCCATGTATGTCGATCTCGCGTCACCGCCAACGCACCAGACCAAGTATTCCATTGAGGAGGCGGTTGCGAAGATGATACAGTCCATGTCAATGGCCTGGGGATTCAGGGTGCCTGTCTATCCAAAGATATCAGGCTCAAAGACCGCGACTGCGGTGCTTAACAATCTCGCCAGAAATCCTTACGCGGCGGCGCTCAGTATTGATGGTGAAGACGGCGGCACAGGCGCGGCCTATAATGTCTCGATGGACAAGATGGGACATCCGATCGCTTCTAACGTGAGGGACTGCTATCTTGACCTCGTCCGGCAGGGCAAACAGAATGAGCTGCCACTCATAGCATCGGGAGGCGTCGGAAAGAAAGGGAATCTTGCATCGAATGCCGCCGCACTGATAATGCTCGGCGCGTCCGCTGTATCTATCGGAAAGTATATAATGCAGGCTGCGGCGGATTGCCTGGGAGATGAATATAACAGGTGCAATCTCTGCAACACCGGAAGGTGCCCGAGGGGTATTACGACCCAGGACCCCAGGCTTTACCGCAGACTTGATCCCGATAAGGTTGCCGAGCGTGTTGTCGATGTATTCAAAAGCGCGGATATAGAACTGAGAAAGACCTTTGCTCCGATGGGCAGAAGCACGGAGCTTCCGATCGGCATGTCGGACGGACTCAGTATTAATGATAAATCAATGGCTGAAAGGCTGAATATAGATTATGCCTGCTAAAGACGATAAGAAATTAAAAGTTCCGGATAAAAAAATAAAGAGTAAGGATAATACCCTTACGATCCACGGAAACATAAACGGCAGCCGCGTTTCTTCCCGGATACTGGAGGAGCGGATACAGCAGGCGGTTGAGAACGGCGCCCGGAATCTGCATGTGATCGCCGACGGCCAGCATGGAATCGGCGGGCGGATATGGCCCAGGAACGAAGCCGTGAGAATATCAGTGGAAGGCCCGGTTGGTCAGCGTCTCGGAAGCATGGCTATGTTCGGCACGGAGATAGTTGTGAATGGAAGTGTTTCCGATGATGTCGGATGGATTAATTGCGGAGCAAGGATTACTGTTCTGGGTGATGTCACAAACGGTGCTCATAACGCGGCGGCACAGGGTTTTTTATACGTCCAGGGTGGCGGCGGCGCCAGATGCGACACAATGACCAAGCAGAATCCGCGTTTCGACCCACCACAGTCATGGTACTTCCGCGATGTCGGGGACTCTTTCGCGGAGTTCAAGGCAGGTGGGATTGCCGTTGTATGCGGCGTGAACCCGAGGAATCCGGAAAATATTTTAGGTTACAGGCCGTGTGTCGGAATGGTAGGGGGGGCAATCTACTTCCGGGGGAAGATAAAGGGCTACAGCGAGATTAACGTGAAACAGCTGGACCTTACTCCGCAGGACTGGGAGTGGTTGACCTCCAATATGAAGCCTTTTCTTGAAGCCGTGGGCAGGACCTCATTTTATGATGAACTCACAAAGTCGGCTGATGAATGGAAGAAGCTTGTGGCGTATACACCGGCTGAGAAGAAGACGTGGAAGAAGCTGAAGATGTTGACCTCTGACTTCAGCAGGGAAGTATGGGAATCCGAGGTGGGGACCGGGGGGATATTCGCCCAGTATATTAACCACGACCGGACAATCCTGCCGTATATAACAACCGGAGTCGAAAGGCGTAATAAACCGGTCTGGAATAATGAGAAATATCTTCCGCCCTGTGTGTATAGCTGTCCGACACACATACCAACGCACAAAAGGGCTTCGCTGATAAGACAGGGCAAGATGAAAGAGGCGCTCAGCCTTGTCCTCAGATACAGCCCGCTGCCTGCGACTGTATGCGGACAGATATGCCCGAATTTATGCATGCAGGGCTGCACCAGGGGAACGGTCGACAGGCCGCTGAACATTAAAGAGCTTGGCGGTATGGCATTGAAGCTTACTGCCCCGAAACCCGCCAAAAAAACGGGACGCAAGGTTGCGGTCATCGGGGGCGGCCCGGCCGGCCTTTCGGTCGCTTGGCAGCTGGGCCTGAAGGGTCACGGAGTGGATCTGTACGAGGCGGAAAACAGGCTTGGAGGAAAGATAGAACTATGTATACCGAGGGAGCGCCTGCCTCACAAAATACTCCTGAAGGAGCTCTCCCGTTTTAAAGAGATAGGTATTACCGCGCATCTGGGGAAGCGGATTAACCAAAAGGACTTTGAGAAAATATACAAGGGACATGATATCGTTATTGTTGCTTGCGGGGCGCACGAGCCCAGAAGGCTGACATTCCCCGGTTCCGCTGACGCAATCGCAGCGATAGATTTCCTGAAAGGTATAAATTCCGGTAAGGATTTTAAATTAAAGGGCAAAAGGGTGGTTGTTATCGGAGCTGGGAACGCCGGGATGGATGTTGCTTCAGAGGCGATGAACTGCGGCGCGGCTTCCGTGACGGCTGTTGATATACAGAAACCTGCTGCATTCGGGATAGAGATGGAGATGGCCAGGGAAAAGGGTGTGGAGATAGCCTGGCCCAGGTTTACGGAGAAGTATGATAAAAAGGCCAAAAAAATATATTTTAAAGATGGAGACTCTCTTGCCGCTGACCTTGTCATAATGTCGGTAGGCGAAGTGCCCGTACTCGATTTCCTTCCCCCTTCCGTGCATACCGAAAAGGGCTGGATAGAGGTGAATGAGCTCGGACAGACAGTTGATGTTAAAGTCTTTGCCATAGGCGACGCTACAAGCGCCGGCCTTGTAACTCATGCGATAGGAGAGGGCCGCGTTGCCGCGGACGTTATCCATGCACAGCTTATGCAATATGATTATATGCCTGAAGTAAAACAGGTTATCCCATACGAAAAGATCAGGACGGAATATTATGATATCTGCCGATTTGAAGGTTTTGAGCCCAGGAAAGAGGCTAACCTCTGCATGTCATGCGCGACCTGCCGTGACTGCCATATGTGCGAAGCAGCCTGCTACCATGAGGCCATAAAAAGGGTTGAACACAAAGACGGTTCATACGAATACATTGTTGATGATGACAAATGCATAGGCTGCGGCTTTTGCGCCGGCATCTGTCCGTGTGGTGTGTGGGAGATGGTCGAAAACATCTGATCTCCGGATAGTGCCTGCTTATTGAGATGTGCCGTGATCTCCCGGCGGGAGAGGGTAATAAAAGCAGGGTGAGATTGGAAAACCTTTTGGTGGTCTTTCTGAAAAATCCAAAGCTGATTTTGAAGATGGTAAGTATCCATGTATCCCTTTTATGAATGTAATGGTAAACC
>JAYWMP010000297.1:0-1756 GCA_035873255.1 Nitrospirota bacterium | reverse complement strand
CTTAACGGTATCGCCGATATTGAAATCGCCCAGGTCTCTTTTAAAGCCTTCTTCTATCACACTTATCATGTCCATTTTTATTCCTCCTTTATTTCATCCAGCATTTTTTTGTCGTCTTCAGTCATTAAATACTTTTTGAGCAGATCAGGCCTTCTTTCGAGTGTTAATTTTAAAGCCTGTTTCTTCCGCCATCTGTTAATTTCAGCATGGTTGCCTGACAGCAGAACACCAGGGACCTTCATTCCCCTGTATTCCTCCGGCCTGGTATAATGTGGGTAGTCCAGCAGACCCCACGAAAAAGATTCTTCTTCAGCAGACCGGCTGTCCCCGAGCACGCCCGGGATCAGTCTGGTAACGGCATCTATTATAACTAAAGCGGCCAGTTCTCCGCCAGTTAATACGTAATCACCGATAGAAATTTCGTCATCCACGAGATATTCCCCGACCCTCTCGTCAATTGCTTCATATCTGCCGCACAGAAGGACTACATCCCTTTTTTCTTTCGACAGCTCCATCGCGATATCCTGATTGAATATGCGGCCCTTCGGAGAGAGCATTATGATCTTTCTTTTGTCCTCCTCCGGCCATAATGTCCTGAGAATCCTGAAAAACGGTTCAGGTTTCATAACCATGCCCGAGCCGCCGCCATAGGGGGAATCATCGACAACCTTATGCCTGCCGGTCGCGTAATCGCGCGGATTATGGATGCCGACTTCCAGTATGCCCTTTTCAATCGCCCTTTTCAGTATGCTTGCCTCCAGGTATGGAGCCAGCATTTCCGGGAAAATCGATAATACACTGAATTTCATATTATTAACCAACTAAACGGAATTTACATCAAGCAGCCCGTCGATAATCTCTATTGTAATCCTGTTGTTCCGGATATCTATCTTTTTAATGACCTCTTTAACCGCGGGTATTAAATATTCCTTATCATCCTTTTTCACGATATAGACATCGTTGGCGCGCGTTTCGAATATCTCTTCTACAGTGCCTATAATGTCCCCCCCTGTTGTTATAACCTCAAGGCCGATTATCTGCTCATGGAAGAATACTCCCTCCTCTAAAGCCGGCATATCACTCCTCTTTATTTTGAGTGTTGCGCCTCTGAATTTTGCCGCGGTTTCGCAGCTGACAATATCATGGAAGGAGATGATATAAAATTTATTCTGCTGTCGCACGGACTTTATCTTTTTGTTTTCCTGGATTCCTCCGGGCATGAACAAAAAAACTTCGGTATCGGGCCTGAGAAGAGAGATTTGATCTAAAAAAGGGAGAGCTTTTAACTCTCCCTTGATCCCACGTTCTTTTATTATTTTTGCTATTGATATAAGGGCTGAATCTTTAAAGGAAAAACTCCTTCGGGAATATTATTCTAAAATTTCCAGAACACTGCGTTTACCGATTTTTGTTCCAGCCGCGCTGAGTATCGTTCTCATTGCACGTGCGGTCTTTCCCTGCTTTCCAATCACTTTTCCGAGGTCGGTTGTGGCAACTCTGAGTTCATAAACTGTTGTTTTTTCGCCATCAATTTCATTTACTGACACGTCTTCTGGCTTGTCTACCAGAGCTTTAGCTATCATCACAACCAAATCTTTCATCGTTGCTACCTCCATATGAAATTTGTGAAAATGAAGCTTTCTATAAGCCGGCCTTTTGCATCAGCTTTTTTACGGTATCGGTTGGTTGTGCCCCTTTCTCCAGCCAGAATCTGGCTTTATCTAAATCCACTTTGATTTCAGAGGGCTCTGTCAAC
>JAYWMP010000274.1:0-7562 GCA_035873255.1 Nitrospirota bacterium | reverse complement strand
AGAAAGAATTAAATGCTCTGATGGAAGAAAGAGACCGCCTCTCCGCATCAATAGAGCCGGATATTTATAAGACCTATATGACGCTTCTTGATTCCGGAAACGGTCTCGCCGTAACAACCGCAAAGGATGAGATATGCCAGGGATGCAATATGAACATGCCTCCGCAGCTATTTGTGGAAATCAGAAATAATGAAGAAATAATTCAATGCCCTCAATGTTACCGCATACTGTATTATCCCGAAGAGACATGAATTGAATCCCGGCCTGAAATGTCCCCTCTTTTATTATTTAATCAAATATTATATAATAATTAAAATTTATTATAGGCTGAAGTAGAACAGGTGGTCGCCTGATCAGTTTCATCCGGATAAAAGGTGCGAATTTTATCTTTTATCCAGGAGAGGAGTTGATCAGGAGGAAAGTCCGAGCTCCACAGGGCAAGGCGCTCCATAACACGGAGTCCCGGTAACGGGAAGGAAAGTGCCGCAGAAAGGGAAACCACCTCCGGCGGCGTCGGGGGAAAGGGTGAAAAGGTGTCTGCCGGTAAAACCGGTGGATCCGTCTTTTATAAGGCGGAAGGTAAGAGCTCACCAGTGTTCCGGGTAACCGGGGCAGCTTGGTAAACCCCGCCTGGAGCAAGGCCAAATAGGTTCCACTTTGAGAGGGGCCCCCTCGAATCAGCGGTAAGACTGCTGAGGTGGAACGGGTTGGGCCGCAAGAGCCTGATTGTAAAGTCAGGCCATAGATGAATGACCACGGCCCGTTTTACGGGACACAGAACTCGGCTTATGGTCTGCTTCAGCTTATATAAGAACCGAATTTATCGGGGATTATAATATTATCCGATAGAAAGGATTACGTGGAAGATCACAAACTGAAAGTTTTCTGTACAGTAGCCGAGACCAAAAGTTTTTCGAAGACATCGGAGATTATTCACCTTACGCAGCCTGCGGTAAGCCTTCAGATACAGGCGCTCGAGGAAATCTATGAAACAAAGCTCTTTGACAGGTCGAGCAGCACCGTCAGCCTGACACCTGCCGGTGAGGTGTTATATAAATACGCAAAAGAGATACTTGCTCTCTATGCGTCCGCTGAAAAAGTCATAGGGGAAATAACGGGGCTTGTAAAGGGCAGTATCAGCATAGGAGCAAGCAGCACAATAGGAAACTATCTTCTCCCGGGAGTTATAACCGACTTTAAAAAGACTCATCCCAAGATCAGGATACATATGCTTGTCGGGAATACCAAGAGGGTGATCGAATTCCTGAACTCGGGGAATATCGATCTCGGGCTTGTCGAGGGGGAAGTTACCAGGCAGAAGATGATGGTTGAGAAGCTGATCCCTGACGAGCTGCTGGTTGTTGTGCCGTCCTTCCATCCATGGGCGAAGAAAAAAGAAATATCGATCAGTGACCTTATAAAGGAGCCCTTTATTCTCCGGGAGGGAGGGTCCGGCACCAGGCAGATGATAGAAAAATTTCTGGCCGGTCACGGAATTTCCGCCCAGGACATGAAGATATCTATGGTTCTCGGAAATACCGAGGCGATTAAGGGAGCGGTTGAAAACGGCCTTGGAGTTTCCATCCTTTCGCGCTGGGCTGCAAGGAAGGAATGCAAATACGGGACACTGCAACTTATCAGGATAAAAGAAGGTAAGGTGCCCAGGGAATTTTCGCTGATCCTCAACAAGAACTCGGTATCATCTCATGCAGTCGATGAATTTCTCACATATCTGAAATCATATTCGTTCGATAAACTGCTTTAATAATGCCCGGCGCGGTGTCCGCATATTTTTTTGAAATCAATGGGCCTGATGATCACTTTTTTGAAAATCCTCAGGGAGAGATTTGACAGCAATGCATCATTTTACAGAACTAAATTATGAAGCTATATGCAATACACTTATCTCCGTCCTTCTCGCCTCAAAAAATGCTGGAAATGCAATATTGGAGGTATATAACACACCAAATTTTATCGTTGAGCATAAAGATGACAGGTCTCCCCTGACCCTGGCGGATAAAGAGTCTCACCGGATCATAGCAGACCGGCTTTCCGTGCATCCTCTGAACCTCTTTCCGGTTTTAAGTGAAGAAGGCAGGGACATTCCTTTTGAAGAGAGGAAAAGCTGGGACCTTTTCTGGCTCGTCGATCCCCTGGATGGGACAAAGGAATTCATAAACAGAAACGGAGAGTTTACCGTCAATATAGCTCTGATAGATAAGGACAGGCCAGTCCTGGGCGTTGTGTATGTTCCTGTGAAAGATATTTTTTATTACTGCGCGGTGGGCATAGGCGCATATAAGCTGTCAATGGGTAGAGCGGCCATGGATGAACAGGCGGAAGGCGGCGGTTCAAGGTACTTTGAGGGCCTGATTAATGCTTCCGAAAGGCTGGACATAAAGGAGAAGTTCTACGGAGGTGAAGGCGATGCTTCGGGGATCTCGGTAATCGGGAGTCGTTCGCACATGTCAAAAGAGACAGAAGAATATATCAACGGACTAAAAGACAGATATGGTGGAGTTGAGTTCATAGCCGCCGGCAGTTCGCTGAAGTTCTGTCTCGTAGCGGAAGGCAGCGCGGATATATACCCCAGATTCGGGCCGACAATGGAATGGGATACGGCGGCGGGACAGGCGGTTGTGGAGCAGGCCGGGGGAAAAGTATTGAACATGGAGAGCAGCGAACCCTTAAAATACAATAAAGAAAATTTGTTGAACCCGTATTTCGTGGCCGGAAAGACAGACTTCATTTTATAACCGGGGTCTTTTGGTTAACAGACGGCTACAGGCTTGTATGTACTGATTTTACCAGGAGAATAAAGGATTTGCCTGCATGTGTGCGGGCGCTGCAAAAAGGCGGTCTGCTGTAAGATGGACGGTTGCTGGGAAGATAGTTCCGGCATGGATATTTACATTGCCGGTCTCTATCATGCTTTCATGTGTAATCTGCAAGTCAATGCTTCCGGGGGTGCCATGAAGCTGTTGGGGATATTAATGATATGAAGAAGATTGCGAACTTTTTATTCGAAGCCGGCATGCTCAAACGCACGCCGAGGAGCGGTTTCCAGTTTCTGGGGTCCGGGTCTGAATCCGTAGCGGAGCACATATTCCGGGCTGTGTATATAGGATATACACTCGGTTCTCTGACGGAAGATGTTGATACCGACAGAATTGTTAAAATGTGCCTGTTCCATGACCTTCCCGAAGCGAGAACCGGGGACCTGAATTATGTGAATAAAAAGTATGTTACGGCGGATAGTGAGAAGGCAATGAATGACCTGGCCGGGACTTTGCCGTTCGGCAGTGAAATCAGGGAACTTATACTGGAGTTTGAGAAAGGCGAAAGTATAGAGGCAAAGCTTGCCTATGACGCCGACCAGCTCGAGCTGATACTCGCACTGAAGGAATACAAGGACCTCGGCAATAAATATGCCGATGAATGGCTTGAATTCGCCTTGAAGCGCCTTAAAACCGATATAGCCAGGAAATTGTCGGAGACGATCCTCGAAACCGATTCCTCTATGTGGTGGTTCTCGGATAAAAGTGACTGGTGGGTGAACGGGAAACATGAGACAGAAAATAAGTAGCAGTTCAGCCTTTTTGTCTGTTCCTTCCATCCCCTGCCTTGTGTATAACATTGGATGAAGCTGTCTCCAGAGGAAATCCCCTTCGGGTTCTTGTCCTTGAGCCTTATTACGGCGGGTCGCACAGATCATTCCTCGATGGGCTGAAGCGGCTTCCATTTGAGTTTGAGTTTATGACGCTGCCGGCACGCAAATGGAAATGGCGCATGAGGCTTGCCGCGCCTTATTATGCCGGGAAGATGCATGAACCCGGGCGGCGCTTCGACCGGATATTGTGCTCCACATTTGTAGATGTGGCGGCTTTTCGGGGACTGGCGCCGGCATGGGTGCGGGAGGTGCCGGTCCTGACATATTTCCATGAAAATCAATTCGCATATCCCGTGCAGGTAGAGGACGAACGTGATTTCCACTTTGCATTAACGAACATGACCACTGCGCTTGCTTCGGACAGACTTGCATTCAATTCCTCTTACAATCTTAATTCTTTTCTTGCAGGGATTGAGGGCCTCCTGAAGAAATCCCATGACCTGAAGCTGGAAACCCCCTGTGAGATCATACGCGCCAAGTCGAGGGTGCTTCCACCCGCAATAGATTTTTCGGATATCGACGGTGCAGAGGTGCCGGACAGGGGCTTTCCGCCTGTAATTCTCTGGAATCATCGATGGGAACATGATAAAAACCCCGAGCTGTTTTTCAGCACCCTTTTTGAACTCGACCGGGAAGGCATTGACTTCCGGCTTGTGGTGCTCGGCAAATCATTTAAAAGAGAGCCGGGGATATTCGAAGAAGTGAAAACCAGGCTCTCTCACAGACTTCTTCATATCGGGTACGTCCGGTCGCGCCGGGACTATGCCCGGTGGCTTAAACATGGAGACATAGCGGTTTCAACCGCCCGGCACGAGTTTTTTGGTATTGCCATGATCGAAGCGGTCCGGGCGGGCTGCCGCCCGCTTGTTCCCCTGCGGCTCTCCTATCCTGAGTTGTTTCCCTCTGAGTTCCTGTATGAGGAGGATAATTTCGCGGTTCGGCTTAAGCAGGAAATCTCCAGGAAACGACGTCTGACGCCTGACTGCGCCGGACAGCTTTCCGACTGTTTCTCGTGGGACCGGTTGGCCCCGGACTATGAAAGGTGGATTGGGGAATATTAGTCGTTTCTCCGCTGTTAAGCTGCGATAAAAATGGGCATTAAGCCGAAAATGAACGCCGGGATTGCCAGAAAACGTTTAAGGGATGAGAGATGAGAAGATAATGTTATCTGTTTTAAAAAGCAGGTCCCGTCTGACGGGACCTGCTTCGATGGTTTACTGTTTTACGATATTTACTGCCTTTGGGCCTTTATCGCCTTCAACAACATCAAAGCTCACTATATCGCCTTCGACGAGGGTCTTGAACCCATCGCCCTGGATTTCGGAGTAGTGCGCGAAAACATCGCCACCATCATCCCGGGTAATGAATCCGAATCCCTTGGACTCATTAAACCATTTTACAGTTCCGTTTGCCATACTGATTTACCTCCTTGCATAATAATCTAAATTCAATAAGAATTCAGCTTTAATAAAAAAGCCACAAAGTTTAAAGTCTTTGTGGCTTTACTTGTGACAAAAACTTCCGCAACTTTTATAAATAATGGCATTTTTATGCTGAAATGTCAAATAGCAAAGATGTTCCGGATATAAACGGAATATCCGCGTGGACAGGAGGACATCCGATGCAGGCGTCATGGGTCGGGGGAAGCTGCGTCCACCGGCCTGTATACCGAAGGAAAATGGCTTGCTGAATCAGCCTGCTATTCCGCCGTTGATTAAGCTGTGGTGGACCAAACATAGGCGTTTTACCAGAGGATAAGCGCCGCCCGCCGGGAATAAGTCCATTGCCGGCAAACAACAGCGGAAGAGCAGGCAAAAACCGGTATTGACAGCGGCAGGCCGGTTAACCGATAATATTTTAGTTGGACAGACGCAGAAATTCCGGAAGGGACGCATGATTGGAATTCCATCGCAAATTTTGGGTCACAATACCCACTGTTTCCAGCCTGTTTCTGGAGTCCTTAATCGTACATAATTTATGATACTTATCCATCCACCCGTGGCAAAACCGAGCGAGCCTCCGGCCGGTGTCGCAAAGCTGTCCGGAGCTCTGGCCGGTCATGGAATAAAGCATGCGATCCTTGACGCCAACCTTGAGGCGCTTCTTTACATTATAACCGGCACGCACCTGCGGGCAGATAAACAATATGACAAGTGGACGGCGCGTGCATTGCGCAATATCTCCGGGAATCATGCATCTACCAGGAACTGGCGAATCTTTCAGAATATCGACCGCTATAAACGGACTGTTATTGACCTGAGCCATGCAGTTGAACAGTGGGCGGAGAATGGTGCGACTCCCGGTATAGCGAATTACAGGCATAAGTATCTGTCTCCTCTGAGAAGCGCCGACCTGCTGCTGGCCGCCGAACACCCGGAAGAGAATCCCTATTATCCCTATTTCAGTAAAAGGCTGCCGGTGCTTGTTGAAAGGAATACGTCCCCGGTCGTCGGGTTTTCCCTGAACTATTTAAGCCAGGCGCTATGCACTTTTGCGATGGCCGGGTTTCTGAAACAGCATTTCCCGGGTTTGTCTATTGTCCTTGGCGGAGGACTCGTGACTTCATGGATGAAAAATCCTGACTGGCAAAACCCGTTCGGGGGACTGATCGATCATCTCGTTGCCGGACCTGGGGAGCGCAAACTGCTTGCGATTCTGGGTGTGAACGATATGAAGGAAGAATATTCCAGGCCGGATTATGGGTTGCTGCCTTTAGATGATTACCTGGCGCCGGGGCGCATCCTTCCTTACAGCGCCTCAAGCGGCTGTTACTGGAATAAATGTTCCTTCTGTCCGGAAAAGGCCGAGAAGAATCCCTACGTTCCTGTACCGGTTGATACGGCAATAAACGATCTTAACGAATTGACAGGAGAGACAGGGCCGTTTCTTGTTCATCTGCTGGACAACGCAATAAGCAGCCCACTGCTGAAAAGACTTGCCGGTAATGCCGGAGGCCTGCCATGGTACGGATTTGCCAGGATCAGCCGCATGCTGACGGACATAGACTTTTGCATGGGCCTGAAAAAATCAGGATGTGTAATGCTGAAGCTCGGCCTGGAATCAGGTGATCAGGGAGTGCTCGACAAAATGCAAAAGGGAATAGATCTCGGAACTGCGTCCCTGGCGCTGAAGACATTGAAGAAAGCCGGAATCGCGACCTATGTATATCTTATCTTTGGTACCCCGGCGGAGACACTGCCGGCAGCCGGAAAGACCCTTGAATTTGTCGCCAGGCATAAAGATGAAATCGGTTTTCTGAACGTGGCCCTGTTTAACATGCCGATCTGCGGGCCTGAAGCATCGCGGTTTGAGACCAGCAGTTTCTATGAAGGAGACCTGTCCCTTTATACTGATTTTTCGCACCCCGCGGGCTGGAACAGGAAAGAAGTGAGGCTGTTTCTGGAGAATGAATTTAAAAAGAACCGGGCTGTTTCAGGAATATTAATGAAAGACCCTCCCATATTCACCTCCAACCACGCAGCCTTTTTCGTGATGTAAAACTACCGGAGCAGTCGGCATATCCCGCTAAGAACCCGTCCCGCGAGGGAATGTTACAATTGCTTTTCAGGCTTTTGATCTGTCGCCCTTCTAATAAGCTTATATGGCGGCATGTTCAAGCTCTTTGATGGAGTGGATGGATTTGAGATCTTCCTTGAACTGTTTCCGGGCTTCTTCAATATCGTAAAGCGCTTGTAAATTCATCCAGAACTCAGCTGGTACAGTGAAAAATTTCCCGAGTTTTACAGCAGTTTCCGCTGTCATACTCCTGTTTCCTTTGATAATCTGGCTTAATCTCGTCTGTGAAAGGCCGGTCTCCCTTGATAGACGATATACAGATATACCCATTGGTTCCAGGAATTCCTCTTTCAGAACTTCTCCCGGATGTATATTT
>JAYWMP010000259.1:0-3359 GCA_035873255.1 Nitrospirota bacterium | reverse complement strand
TTATCCCCAGCTTCAGCCCGGCCGTCATTTTATCGACCCTTACCACTTTCACCAGGTTATCGACATCAATATCGTCGGCTTTGATCTTGAGGAGCTTTGAGTTGAGCTGTTCGGGAACGGAAATATCTTTTACGATACATCCGAGCCCATCGAAGGAGAAATCCGTTACCACGGCGCGCAGGGACTTATCCAGAATGACTATTTCACAATCCGAATTCAGGTTATATCTGGAGAAATATCTCTGATTGTAAAAGTCTAAAGCGCCCATGGCATGTTAAAAGTTATGAATTAATAAATTCGTAATAATTCCAGGCTAGAGAGTTAAGCCGCCGGCAATCAGTCCGGTATATTTTCCGCTGCAAATTGTTTTCCAGTCAATCATGTATGAGCTCCGATTGATAACGCAATTCCGCCTTCTTCCCACTATAAACATTATACACCATAATTCCGGGAGGCGATACGAAAAATCAATCTTATACAAAAATGAGACAGGGACAGGCATTTAAGCCGGCCACTGTCTCACATTTCCACCACCTCAATGCACTGTACGGGACAGACCTCAACGCAGCTCATGCATCCAACGCATTCACCGGCCTGATAAGGGTCTGTTTTACCGTCAGGGCCGAGCTGATAAACCTCCACAGGGCAGATATTGACACATTCTTCACATCCGGTGCATTTCTCTATGTCTATATTGATCATGAACATAAAAATCTCCTGAACCTGTTTTTTTAATCAACGGGAGTTACTACGGCCATAACGACCATGCGGCTGTCTTTTGCCTTAAAGCCGTGGGGCTCCATCGGGTCGCAGAGTATACAGGTTTTCTCGTCGGCCTCGATCACTTCATCTCCCACTGTAAATATTCCCTTGCCCTCAACGCAGTACATGAGCAGACGCATCGGGACCTTGTGTGGTTTGAGCTCCTGCCCGGGCTCGAGACACATTAGGGCGACTCTCATCTCGGGTTTGTCGGCAAGCATCTCCCTGCCGATCTTGTCGGGATGGAACTTCGTAAGTTTTTTAAGATCAAGTATCTGCATTCTCACCTCCTATATGAACAGGATATCCGTTTTTCGCTATCAATACCATGATTTTAATCATAGTTTTTATGATCCGGGTGATTTTTCTCCGGCTCTATATGGACGATTACATCAACAACCGAGGGAAATTCTTTTCTGATCATCTGTTCGATATGCTCACTAATATCGTGGGCCTCCTGCGTAGTCATGTCAGGCGCCACCAGCACCCGCATATCCAGGTAGATAGAATTTTCGCTTCCCCGCGTCCTGATATTGTTGCATCCCCTGACCCCGTTGACATTCAGGACAAGCGATTCAATAATGAAAGTGTTCAGGCAGACGGTATCCACAAGAGTGTTGGTCGCATTCTTGAGTATGTTGTATCCGATCTTTGCGATAAAGACCGCTATAACCAGCCCCGCAATACTGTCCGCGGCTTTAAATCCGGCTTTTATTAATATAAGACCTGCAATAACGGCGATTGACGCCATAATGTCGCTTTTTGTATGGGCCGCATCCGCGAGGAGAAAATCGCTTTTTAATTCCCTGCCTTTTCCTGCTTCATATTTTGCTACAAATATATTAACTCCCATTGTGATCAGCATGACCATAAAGCTTGCCGTTGTCACGACTGTTTTGTGCCCGGTTTCAAACGAGAAGAATACTTTTTTTAATATCTGGAAGCTGGTTACGAATATCATGAAAGATATTGCTATGGTGAACAGGGTCTCGAATTTCCGGTGGCCGTAAGGGTGTTCTTTATCAGGGGGATGAGATGCTATCCATATTCCGATCAGGCCTATGATATTTGAGACACCGTCAAACATTGAGTGGAAACCGTCTGATGTTATCGAGATCGATTGTGTGAAATAACCGAAACTGATTTTTGCGGCCGCAACCAGTGAATTCAGTATTAAAGTCAGAACTAATACGCGTTTGACCTGGCCTGAGTTGTCTATTGAAATATCGCGTCCCACCTGTTCTTGAATTTCATAAAGGAACCTTTACTGATAGATTCTCTCATATTTTTGAAAAAATTGAGATAGAAAAATAGATTATGGGTGGTATTCAGCCTCATTGACAGAATTTCCCTTGACTGAAACAGATGCCTTAAATACCCCCTTGAGTAATTTCTGCAGGTGTAGCAGCCGCAGTCGGGGTCAAGCGGGCTATCGTCTGATTTGAATTCAGCTCTCTTAATGCTGACTTTGCCGAAACTGGTAAATAATGTTCCATTTCTTGCATTGCGCGTCGGCATAACACAATCGAACATATCAAATCCTGCTTCAACCGCCTTTAACATATCGCCGAGATCACCGATTCCCATGAGATACCTCGGCCTGTCAGCGGGAAGCATGGGTGCGCTGAAAGCAATAATTTCGTGCATCGCTTCTTTTGGTTCCCCGACGCTTAGTCCCCCTACCGCGTAACCGTCGAAGCCTATATTTATAATCTCTTCAGAACTTTTTTTTCTGAGGTCCTTAAAGAGACCTCCCTGAACAATGCCGAATAATGCCTGTCCGTTATTTTGAGCCTCCCTGCACCGCACCGCCCATAATGTTGTCAGGTCAACGGACTTTGCCGCGTATTCGTAAGAAGCAGGATATGGAATACATTCATCAAACGTCATGGCTATGTCCGAGTTGAGTATCCCCTGGATTTTCATGGCTTCGGCTGTACCTATGAAATGAAGTGATCCGTCTATATGAGATCTGAAATGGACCCCGTTTTCTTCTATTTTTCTCAGCGGGGCGAGGCTGAACACCTGAAATCCGCCGCTGTCGGTAAGAATTGGCAGGTCCCAGTTCATGAATTTATGAAGTCCACCCAGTTTTTCGATCGGTCCGGTGCCGGGCCTTAAGTATAGATGATAGGTATTGCCGAGCAGAATTTCGGTCCCGATATCCTTCAGTTCTTCGGGCGTCATGGCCTTAACCGTGCCGAGCGTGCCGACAGGCATGAACACGGGGGTGTTGATAATTCCCCTTCCTGTCTCTATAGTCCCTCTGCGCGCGTTTCCGTCGGTTGCCGAAATTTCAAATTTCATAAGCCCTCTAGTCTGTTGGGATTTCATTAAAACAATAGTATACTAAAAGTTCACGGCAAGACTGAAGCCCGGATGGAGTTTTTCTGATATAAATAGTTTTTTTGTCTTTTTTGCTTGACAAGCCGAAATTTATCCGTTATAGTATCGCTTGTTCTTTGAAAACTAATGAAGGTGCGTAGCATCCTGGCAATTCTAGTAAATTAATTTCAATAGTAAACAGGAAATCAAATGAGAGTTTGATCCTGGCTCAGAACGAACGCTGGCGGCGTGCCTAACACATGCAAGTCGAA
>JAYWMP010000235.1:0-4586 GCA_035873255.1 Nitrospirota bacterium | reverse complement strand
ACTGAAACCATCAAGTCTTCCGAGATGAGAATAGTTGCTGGTTTTCGAAGAAACAATCTCACCCTTCAGGTAAACCCTCGTGACAATCCTGGATGTCTTCACCCCCATGTCCTCGGTCTGTACATGATAGGTTGTATTGTTCACGGTGATATTGCTGCTAAACCCGGGGGATAGCCTGGAGATTATATTTATCCTGGATTCCGATGACATAGTATATATTGTAATATTCTAACAGATATATTTAAAGCTGAAAATCGTTGTTTGTCCTGACACCAGGCAACAGGAGGAGAAAAAGCCACCGGAAAGATGCTTGAATAATCTATCCGCCATATCATCCATACTGCCGGGGCATCAGCATTTTCCGGGCTTCAACCGCAAAGAAAACAACAGATGAAACCGCAAGAGTAAACAGCAGTTCACTGAACGTCAAAGGTTCTGTCTTGAATACAGGATTCAGGAACGGAACATAAATAGTCGCCATCTGCAGCACAAAGGTTAGTAACACCGCCCCCAGAAGGGGTTTATTGGTAAACAGACCCTGTCTGAAAAAAGATACTCTTTCCGACCTGAGGGCAAGCACATTGCCCATCTGGCTGAGGCATAATACAGTAAAAACCATCGTCTGCCAATGAGCATGTCCCGTCCAGATAGACCATGCCTGGATAAATATGGACGCAAAACCCATTAACAGCCCGATCCAGATTATGTCTATACCAAGGCCGTGAGAAAAGATGCTCTCACCAGGATTGCGCGGCGGCCTGTTCATAATATCTTTTTCAGCAGGTTCGGCTGTGAGGGCAAGTCCAGGCAGTCCATCTGTAACAAGATTAATCCAGAGAATATGTATAGGCAGCAGGGGTATCGGAAGCCCTAAAAATGGGGCCAGGAATATCGTCCATATCTCACCCGCATTGCTTGTCATCGTATATTTTATAAACTTCCGGATATTATCGAATATCCTCCTGCCTTCCTTGACAGCCTTGACAATGGTGGCGAAATTGTCATCCAGGAGGATCATATGAGACGCCTCTTTTGCTACGTCAGTCCCTGTAATGCCCATCGCAACACCTATGTCCGCGCTCTTTAACGCTGGAGCGTCATTGACGCCATCACCTGTCATGGCGGCAAAATGACCTTTGTCCTGCAGCGCCTTGATAATCTTCAGCTTCTGTTCAGGCGCCACCCGTGCGTATACCCTGATATGTTCAACCCTCTCCTCAAACTCCTCAAGGGATAATTCCGACAGCTCTCTTCCGGTAATTATGGACGTTGAGTCATCGGCATCGGTAAGAATACCAAGTCTCATGGCGATGGTCCTGGCCGTCAGTGGATGGTCTCCCGTAATCATTACGGTCTTTATGCCTGCTGTATTGCACAATTTTATGGCTTCTATCGCCTCTTCGCGCGGTGGATCCATCATGCCCGCCAGCCCAAGAACTGTAAGCCCTTTTTCGACTGTTCCGGGAGAAAGTTCATCAGGCAGCTCATCCCATAGCTTCATTGCCGTACATAACACCCTCAGCCCATCGCCGGCCATCCGTGAATTTATTTTCTGAATTGCTTCTTCATCCAGCGGACTGAATCCTTCGGATGTCAGCATATTTCCTGATAGATCAAGCAGGACATCTATCGCGCCCTTTGTAAAAGAAATATATTTGTATCCCGCCGTGAGGCCTGTCACCCGGGATGCTTCGTTTAATTTATGTATAGTGGTCATGCATTTTCTTTCAGAATCAAACGGTAATTCAGCGTCACGGGGAAATTCCATCTCAAGTTCCTGTTTGTGAAACCCCCTGTTTTCCGCGAAGGTATACAGGGCGATTTCAGTGGGGTCGCCGACATATCCTCCATCCGATTTTTTTCGGGCGTCATTATTCAGGGCGAGTGACATAAAAAAAAGATGCCTGGCCGGGTCCTCTTCAGCTCCAGGCATTTCTCCGGAGAAAGAGCTGTCAGCCGTTAAAAGCCCTTCGTCGAGGAAAACCTCTTCAACGGTCATCTTATTCATGGTCAGCGTGCCGGTTTTATCCGAGCAGATATAGGTTACGGAGCCGAGAGTCTCTACCGCCGGCAACTTTCTTATCAGGGAGTTCTGCCTGGTCAGTTTTTTTGCCCCGATGGCCAGGGAAATGGTCACAACCGCCGGAAGCGCCTCGGGAATTGCGGCAACCGCAAGAGAAACAGCCGTGAGCAGCATCAACAGGGCTGGTTCACCCCTGAACAGGCCGAAGCCAAACACAATCGCGCATATTACTAGCACAATAATCGCGAGCCTCCGGCCGAAAGTCGCCAGTCTTTTCTGAAGAGGGGTTTTTACCTCTTTCGCATCCTGGATCATGGTCGCGATCTTTCCAAGCTCTGTATCCATGCCAGTCGCTACAACAATTCCAGAGCCCCTGCCGTATGATACCGCGGTGCCATAGAAAACCATGTTCTTCCTGTCCCCAACAGGTAATATCTCATCGTGTATCGTATCGGTATGTTTTTCGACAGGAACGGATTCGCCGGTCAGGGCCGACTCTTCTACTCTTAATTGCACTGCTTCAATAAGTCTTATATCCGCCGGGACAATATTCCCAGCCTCCAGGATAACCAGTTCACCGGGCACTATCTCAGCACCTGGTATATTCAGCGGCATACCGTCCCGTATCACTGTGGCGGTTGGCGCAGCCATCTTCTTGAGCGCTTTCATCGCCTTTTCCGCCCTGAATTCCTGAACAAAGCCGATAATCGCGTTGAGCACAACAATTACAATAATCGCGATGGTGTCCGTAACTTCGCCGATAACACCGGATATCACTGCCGCGGCCAGCAGTACAAGTATCATGAAATCCCTGAACTGATCAAGGATCATCATGAAAACGGTCCTCTGCTGCTTTTCCTTTAACTCATTCCGACCGTATTTCTCAAGTCTTCCTCTCGCCTCGTCGGAAGAAAGTCCCTCTCTGGATGACCCAAGGTCGCCCAGAGTTACCTGTATGTCTTTCTGGTGCCAGTTCATATGCAGTAATATTTATATTCTAACTTCAGAATCGAATCCTTAAATTGGTCAGAAATGCGCTTCAGATAAAAATCCTTTAAAAACCGCACAGTATGAAGATTGTCTTCATTCTGCACTTATCCACTCATTACCATTGATTCGAGACGCGCGATCCATTACCAGATAGAGCAACAGACCTCTCTCAAGCGCTTATTCTAATGAATATTATCGGCAACGTCAACTGGAGATACCTGGAATGCCAATTAAATCAGCTGTTGACAATATATTTCAAGTCATATAAATTATCAAAAAAAAGGAGGAGTTCAAATATGCCTGGGGCAAGAATAAAATATACCGATGGACTGCAATTCGTTGGAGAGGCTGATTCAGGACATGCCATAGTTATGGACGGAGATGCCGGGGTTGGAGGAAGAGATACCGGCCTCAGACCCATGGAACTGCTTCTCCTCGGCATAGGCGGGTGTTCGGGCATGGATGTCATCTCCATACTGAAAAAGAAAAAACAGGAAGTTACATCCTTTGAAATCGTGGTGAACGGTAAAAAAGCGGACGAATATCCGAAGAAGTTTACGGAAATAGATGTAGAATACATTATAAAAGGCAGAAACATATCGGATGAGGCCGTAAAAAGGGCGATAGATCTCTCAATGGAAAAATATTGCTCCGTCAAAGCCACACTGGAAGGCGCGGCCAAAATAAATTACACTTATAAGATAATTCAGGAGTGAAGCATAGCGCCGCGTAAAATGCATTGGCAATAGATGGCGGAGGCATGAGAAGAACGGTCTAGTCCGGGTGGATCCTCTTCCACCGGCGGTGCATCCAGAGCCACTCGGACGGATTCCGCCTGATATATTCTTCTATGCGACCAATAAAACTGACCGTATCATTTAAGACCGCCCTGTCGGTATCTTCAGATTTATCCAGTTCCATCGCCTCGCCGATTTCAATTATATGTCCGTCGTTATTCCTTCTGATGAATACAGGGAGAACAGTCGCCCCTGTCTTTCTGGCTATTACCGCCGGCATCTTCATTGTATAAGCCTTTTTACCCAGAAACTCCGTTATCACGCCCTCTGCCCTGATCACGCTCTGGTCCATCAGAATTCCTACCGCCTCTTTCCTCTTTAAGGCCGTCAGTATCTTTTTCAGTGCGCCTTTTTTGTATATGACATGGTTCCCGTGCTTTTCTCTCGCCTTTTCGATAATCCTGTTCAAATAGGGGTTGTTCTGCGGCCTCGCGACACCGTTGATCTTCGTTAATTTCGCTGACAGGGCAATCCCGATCAGTTCCCAGTTGCCACAGTGCCCGGTTATAAAGATTATTCCTTTACCCTTCTCCCGGGCTTTTTCAAAATTCTCCATACCCCTGATTTCGATATCATTGAGGATGGCGGCGCCAAGGCCGTAATATATCTTTATTATTTCGATAAAGGACTTACCGAGATTCCTGAAGTTCCGTCTTATAATTAATTCCGGATCCGAATCCGTTGTGATCGCATTGCGCGCCACCGCGGCTTTCAGATTCTCAACAGCTATGTTTCTTCTGCTCTTCCAGAACAAAAAGAGGAGAGAGCCCAGAAAT
>JAYWMP010000089.1:0-3021 GCA_035873255.1 Nitrospirota bacterium | reverse complement strand
TCCTTAAGCCAGTGGATTCCCTTTTCTATATCGTCATCAGATCCGTCAAGTTCAAGTATCATCTCACCAACTGTTTCCGTAACTCTCGCCCTTCTTATATTCGGCATAACATTGAACTGTTTCGCCATCGTAAATATCACCGGCTCTTTAATGAGATTCGGGGGGAAAGTCAACTTAACTCTTCTTTTCATTATTTCCTCCTATTGGCGACCGCCAGCGATAGCGGGCACAATCGAAACCTCGTCACCATCCTTTACCATCGTTTCTTCCACGTTAAGGAACCTTATGTCCTCGTCATTGAGATATATGTTCACGAATCTCCTTATTTTGCCGTTCTCGGATATCCGCTCCGCGATTCCTGGAAATCTCTTATCAAGATCATCCACAAGTGATATTATGGTCCCCGTCGCGCCCTCGACTTCCTCCTGACCCTGGGTGAGCCTCTGCAACGGTGTCGGAATTCTTACTTTTACTGCCATTTATGTCACCTCCTGACAGGTCATTGACCTTTTTTTATTTTTCCAAGCGTCTCTTCAAAAGAGGCAAGGTTAGGGTTTATATGGTACGGCTTCATGGTATGTCCCTGCAAAGCCTCCTGTGTCTTAAGTCCGTTTCCTGTAATGCATATGACCGTAACCCCGTCTTTTTTCAGACGGCCTGATTCAATCAGCTTCCTGGTAGCGGCCAGGGTAACGCCACCCGCCGTCTCCGCGAAGATCCCTTCAGTCTTTGCCAGGAGCTTAATCGCGTCAATGATCTCCAGGTCGGTTACATCCTCTGCATATCCTCCTGTTTCCCTGACCACCCGGGACGCGTAAAAACCATCGGCGGGATTGCCTATCGCGAGGGACTTGGCTATTGTATCGGGCTTCACGGGCCTTATAGCATCGGTATCGTTTTTAATCGCCGTGGAAATAGGGGAGCATCCCGCGGCCTGCGCGGCGAACACCCTTGTCTTCAGTCCTTTAAGTATCCCTATATCCTTGAATTCCCTGAAACTCTTCCATATCTTTGTTAGAAGCGAGCCGCTGGCGCATGGCACTACAACATTGTCAGGGGCCTTCCATCCAAGCTGTTCTACGATCTCAAATCCGAGCGTCTTTGAACCTTCGGCATAAAAGGGCCTGATATTTATATTCACAAAAGCCCATCTGTATTTATTCGCCACCTCGCTGCAGAGCCTGTTCACTTCATCGTAATTGCCGTCGACAACAATGAGGTTCGGACCATAAATCAGGGACGCGACTATCTTGCTCGCCTCCAGTGTGGCGGGTATAAATATAAATCTTTTAAAGCCAGCCATTGCCCCATGAGCTGAAACGGAATGCGCGAGATTTCCCGTTGACGCGCATGCCACGGTGTCAAACCCGAATTCTTTCGCCTTGGTCAGCGCAATCGATACGACCCTGTCCTTGAAGGAAAGCGTCGGATGAACAACGGTATCATCCTTGATATATAATTCGTCAAGCCCAAGCACTTTCGCAAGGGCGTCCGCCTTGATAAGCGGGGTAAATCCTGAATTCAGTCCCGCCTGCGGTTCTCCGTCAACGGGCAGGAGTTCCTTGTACCGCCAAAGATTCTGCCGGCGGGATTCTATCTTTTTCCTGCTTATCGCGCCTGCTATGCTTTCATAGTCATAGGCCACTTCAAGCGGGCCGAAACAGAACTCGCAGACATAGATAGGTTCAATCGGATATTCTCTTCCACATTCCCTGCACTTAAGACCTTTTATATGTCCCATAATTTCATCTCCTAATAAAACATATGCTTTTACTATTGCTTTTACTATTTTACTTTAAATCAACACAAAAAATGAATTTCACGGCGCATAAAATTCATTAATATATTAGCCGTTTTTAATAATAACGGTCGGGCGTGGCGGAAGCGGTAAAAATGTCCTGCCCACAATACATTAACGCCCCCCGGTAAAGTCGACTCATTTTCTGCAGGTTAAACTTTAAGTTACAACTGCATCCCCATGAATCATAAAGAAATTTTTCTGCCATCACGATTAGTTTACCCAGTCATCCTTTTTCTCTTTTTGCCTCATCCCACAATGCGTCCATCTCCGCAAGAGTCATATCTGAAAGTTTCCGGCCATCTTCAGCAACCGTTATTTCCATATGCCTGAAGCGTGTTATAAACTTGTTGACGGTCTTTCTCAAAGAGTCTTCAGCGTTCAGACTGAAAAATTTCGCTATATTGACCAGCACAAAAAGGATGTCGCCGAGTTCTTCCTCCATGCCGGCATCTTTTTTTTCTTTAACCGCGTTCTTAAATTCTTCCAGTTCCTCATCCAGCTTGAGGAGGACATCCTCCGGCCTTTCCCAGTCAAACCCAACCGATGAAACCCTCTCCTGAAGCTTTTGCGCCCGCTGTAAAGAAGGCAGGCATTGGGGAATCCCTTCAATAACCGACTCCCTGAGTTTGCCCTCTTTCTTCTTATGGACATCCCAGTGCTCCAGCACCTCTTCTGTGGTCCTGTATTCGGCGTCGCCAAAAACATGCGGATGCCTCGCGATCATCTTACTTCCTATTTTATTGATCACGTCATGGATATCAAATTCGCCTTTTTCACTGGCAAGCCGGCAGATAAATATTATATGGAAAAGAAGATCGCCAAGCTCTTCCTTTAACGCCCCGGCGTCTTTTTCGTCTATCGCCTCAAGTACCTCGTATGTCTCTTCGACTATAAAAGGTTTAAGGCTATCGGTTGTCTGCTCCCTGTCCCAGGGACAGCCCTTTTCACTTCGCAGCACGGCAATCAGATCCAGAAGTTCATTGAAATCCATACTATTTAATGTTTGTCCATAAACTCAGTCTCTCTATCCGTCATTCCTGCAGTCTGTTGAGCGGGTCGACGCGACTCTCGCGAGGATTTACATCGAGAATCCAAGCTTTTCAATGAGTTCCGGATGCCCGATTAAATATTCCGGCTATAACGAAAATTAAAAATGGCGATTTATAAACCGACTCTATTTATTTATATTATGGATTGTTCCGCCAATTGTCAAAAAGCAT
>JAYWMP010000199.1:0-4093 GCA_035873255.1 Nitrospirota bacterium | reverse complement strand
TTTAAGAATTACAACATCCTTGCCCCCTATTACTACAAATTGAGATCCGGTTTTTAGTTTCAATTTTTTTCTGATATTTTCGGGGATTACCACTTGCCCCTTTGACGACAATTTCGTTGTAGCAACATTTGCCATTGCCATTCTCCTTTTGCTGGATTAACATCTTACTAGTAAGATTATATCGGCTTGGCAAGAAAGAAGCAAGGTTGATTTTTCAAGCGCTCTGCGCGCTAGCTCCGCAGAGCGCAGCGACACGGTAACATTTAATCTGCGAATTTACGGTGCCCCGGTTTAATGATTAAAAATATAGCACATCTGAAAAATTTTTCATAGAGAAAAATCACATAGAATCAATAGGTTGCTTGTTTGTCGCACTTCCACAAGTTTATTCCGGCGAAGAAACTTGTGCTGAACCAAAACTATGCCAGAGGGGTAAGCAGATTTATCTCCATAATCCCGGCGCAACAGATTACGAAAGAGGGCGATGCCGGGTTTTTTTAGAGCGGTTTTATTTCGATCCGGTTGCCTGAAAAGTCCTCGATGAAATAGACGGTTTTTTCATTGTATGAACCTTTAATCACACGGGCTCCGGCAGCTTTTGTCTTTTCAATGAATTCCGGAAGGTCAGGCACCTGGATGCAGAAATGGGGAATGTTCGGCGTGGAGGGATTCCAGTCCGGGATGATGAATATTTCTACCTTGATGTTCCCCTTGCCGAAGACCAGCATCTTTATATCCTCTGAAACAGAAAACAACTGTTGGCAGAGCCCGGCTGCAACAACGGACTCTTTTATCTTTTCGAGCCCCAGGAGACCCTGGTAGAACCGCACTGCCTCTTCCTCACTTTTACTGATAATGCCTGTATGATCGAATACCATTTTATTAAACTCCTGAAATATTATTTTCTCTCAACCGAAGAGAAGCGATAACTTAACCATAATCTGTCTATTCACCTATCTGGTGGAGTTTCATGAAGTTTGTCTTCCCCATTGTTGAAAGGGGAGAGCTTGCTATGATGACTATCCGGTCACCTTTTTTTACCAGCTTTTCATTAATAAGCGTCTTTTCGACTTCCCTCAGCATCTGGTCGGTATTTTCGAGGGCCTTCATGAATTTCGGTATCACCCCCCAGTAAAAAGGCATCTGCCTCAATACTTCCAGATTCGGGGTGAAGGCTATCACCGGCACCCTGGGCCTGAACTTCGAGACCAGCCGCGCCGTAAATCCGGACCTGGTGAATGCAACAAGGAGCTTCGCCCCGATATCCTCGGAAGCCCTGCATGCCGCGTCTGCCAGTGCGCCGGTGTATGAACTTCCCCGGATGTAGGAAGAGGTCTGCTTCCGGGCGTGCTCGGTATACCTGATTATCCTGTTCATCATCCTGAAGGCGGCTATTGGATATGCCCCCACAGCAGTCTCGGCGGAAAGCATCAGGGCGTCCGTGCCGTCGATAACGGCGTTCGCCACGTCCGTGGCCTCGGCCCTGGTCGGCCTGAGATGCTCTTTCATGGATTCGAGCATCTGTGTGGCTGTAATGACGATTTTGCCCTTGATGTTAGCCCTTTCGATCAGGTCCTTCTGTATCAACGGGACTTTTTCGGGCGAAACTTCGACCCCAAGGTCACCCCTTGCAATCATTATACCGTCGGACACGTCGAGTATTTTGTCGATGTTTAAAACCGCGGCCGGTTTTTCTATCTTTGCTATTATGGGTATGTTGCGACCTCTTTCCCTCAGCCATTTCTTGATGATCCTGATGTCGTCCGCTGTCCTGACAAAAGAGATCGCGACATAATCAACGTTCATTTCAAGGCCGAATTCAAGGTCTTTCCGGTCTTTTTCCGTAAAAGCTTTCAGGGAGATCTTCATGCCGGGGAAGTTGACGCCTTTTTTGTCCCTTATTATCCCACCCTCGATCACCTTTGCCGTCAGGGCCTTCCGGGATTTTTTAACTACGCTGAGCTGGATCAGTCCGTCGTCAAGGAGTATCACGTCGCCTTTTTTCGCGTCTCTCAGCAGGGACGGATAAGAGACATATACATTTTTTCCGTTGCCGATGCCTGAGCCGGGAAAGATGCTGACGTCACTGCCTTTCCTGAGTTCAGCCTCTCCGCCACTGAAAGGGCCGGTGCGTATCTTTATGCCCTGCAGGTCCTGTAATATGGATACGGGCTGATTGTATTTTTGGGAGATCTCCCTCAGGAGTTGCAAGGTCTTTTTATGGGATTCATAATCCCCGTGAGAGAAATTCAGCCTTGCGACGTCGAGCCCCTCTTTTACCATGGTCGAAATAACTTTCCTGTTTGCGGAGGCCGGGCCCATTGTGCAGACTATCCTGGCTTTTCTATGTTTCATTGGCTAGACTGAATGACATTCATTGCTGTAAACCGGTTTCAGATTCTCCGGAGTAAAGCTGAAATTGTTTTTGTTATATCTACTGTGCAGAGACCAAGCAATGCCTCTTTCTTTAAAATCAGACCTGTAGTGTGCTCCGATACTTCCTTTTCGTGCCAGGGCGGCCTCAACAATAATACTTGCAACCGTAATCATATTTTTCAGTTCGAGTTCATTTCTGGTGAAATAGTTTTCTTTCGTGATTTTTTTCCATGAAATCAGCTTTTCCTTTGCCTTCCCTAAAGACTCCGCGCATCTGATAATTCCGGCTCTCTCCCACATCAGCTTTCTCATCGTCCTTCTTATTTCCTCTGTGTCTTTTATTGTCGAGAGCCCAGGATTGTATTTAGTTGCACCATCGGGGGTTATTGCTGTTTTTAAGGCGTGAGAGCCTGCCCTGGCGCCGAAAACAAGTCCTTCAAGCAGACTGTTTGAGGCAAGCCTGTTTGCACCATGGACGCCCGTGCAGGCCACCTCTCCGGCGGCATACAGGCCTTTTATGGATGTTTCCCCATTCAGATTGGTCGCTACTCCGCCCATCATATAGTGGGCGGCGGGTGATACTGGGATTAAATCATCCGAGATATCGATATCATACTGAAGACATGTCGCGTAAATTCTCGGGAAACGCTTTTTTACAAACTCTTTTCCCATATGTCTGAGGCCGAGATAGACATGGCTGCTCCCGGTTTTTACCATCTCGGAAATTATGGCCCTCGATACAATGTCCCTGGGCGCGAGTTCCGCCATTTGATGGTAACCGTCCATGAATCTCTTTTTGTTTGTATTCAGCAGTACGGCGCCTTCCCCTCTCATCGACTCACTCAGGAGAAACGGGGGGGCCGCAGGTGAATAGAGGCTTGTAGGATGGAACTGGACAAACTCCATGTCTTCAAGTTCAGCTCCCGCCCTGAATGCGATGGCCATACCGTCCCCTGTGGTGATCATTGGGTTTGTTGTCCTTAAATAGATCTGACCGGCCCCGCCTGTGGCGAGTATCGTCGCCCTGGCGAAAAGAGCGACCACTTCTCCCTTTCTTAGAACGTAAGCTCCGTGACATTCCGAGCCATTTATTATCAGGTCGATTGTATAGGCAAAAGGATATTTCCGGACTGACTCTAAAGAGCGGACCTTCTTGAGAAGAACCCTCTCGAGTTCCCTGCCTGTTGAATCGCCGTGGGCATGGAGTATCCTCCTTCTGGAATGCGCCGCTTCGATAGTGAGCGCCAGTTCCAGCCCCTCTTTGTCGAATTCAGCCCCCCACGATATGAGTTCCATTATCCTGTCGGGACCTTCCTCAACAAGTGTTTTTACCGCCTCTTCCCTGCAGAGTCCGTCCCCGGCCTTTAGTGTATCCTCAAAATGTATACCTACCTCGTCCTCGTCGCTCATCACCGCTGCTATGCCGCCCTGTGCGTATTCCGTGCTGCTTTCGGACGGTTTTTCTTTTGTGACAACGACCACATTTCCATGCGGCGCAAGCTCTATTGCCGCCCTGAGACCGGCCACACCGCTTCCGATTATAAGGAAATCGACTATTTCACTCTTCATAACTCAAGAATACAGGGATGAGATGCAGGAAATCAAGCTAAACCCGCGTCAGGGCGGTGAAGCGCGAAGTTATATGTAAGTGCTCTAATATGTTATAATTAATTTCACAAAATAACGGCTGAACAATGTTTTTTCGACGAATATATCA
>JAYWMP010000168.1:0-11618 GCA_035873255.1 Nitrospirota bacterium | reverse complement strand
ACGGAACTGGCGGAAGTGCTGTCACGAATAATAAAAGGCGCGCGGCCCCAGAAAAAGAACAAAAAAGGGATGGCGGCGCTGAGTGCGTTCGAGTCCGCCGGGGGTATAAATATTACTGCCGACGAGGCCACGAATTCCCTGGTGATAGTTGCGTCACCCTCGGATTATCAAAACCTGGTGAGGGTCATAAAACAGCTTGACAAGAGGAGAAGGCAGGTATTTGTCGAGGCGATGATCGTGGAGGCGTCAATCGATAAATTAAGGGAACTCGGGACAAAATGGAGGGTGATGGGGACTCATAATGGAGAGCCGATCGGGATCGGAGGATTCGGGACCATGGATGGGTCTGCTCTGCAGTCCCTGATCTACGGGTTGACCGGTCTTACAGGTGGTGGTATGGGTAATTACTTCGACATCCCCATGACAACAATAGACGCAAATGGTTCTCTTGTGGAATCGACCCTTTCCGTCCCCGGGTTCGCCGCTCTCTTCAGCATGAATGAGTTCCGGGGCGCGGTAAACGTTCTTTCAACGCCTCAGCTGCTCACATCGGACAACCAGGAGGCCGAGATTATTGTCGGTGAAAATGTGCCCTTCATCTCAAAGAGAGAGCGGGACATCACGACAGCGAATACCGTCCTGAGCTCGATAGAGAGAAAGGATGTCGGAATAACACTGAGGATAACGCCCCAGATCACCGAAGGAGATTATGTGAAGCTGGATATATACCAGGAGATATCGTCGGTAAAGCAGGACGCCAGTGATGATATCCTTATAAGTGTTGGTCCATCGACCACAAAGCGATCGACTCAAACATCCGTTGTTGTGAAGGACAACCAGACCGTAGTGATCGGCGGCCTGATGGAAGAGAGGGACGAGGAAAACCTTGCCAAGGTGCCTGTTCTCGGTGATATCCCTGTTCTGGGATGGCTGTTTAAGACCAAAAGCATCTCGAAGAAAAAGACGAACCTTCTGATCTTCATTACTCCTCATGTCATCAAGGACGCGGATAGTCTCGGTTCGATCACAAAGAGCAAACAGAAGGAGTTCGCGAAAGTGGAGAAACAGTATGTTGAGGGTGAGATTCTGGTCAAATTCAGGGAAGGTGTCACAAATGACGCTGCCGGGGAGATAATAGCCGGGAAAGGCGTGTCAGTGATCAGGATCATGAAACATGTCAGGGTTTATCTTATAAAGCTTGGGGAAGGTCAGGATGTGGAAGACGCTATCCGGGAATTTTCGCTCATACCTGAAGTGGAATACGCGGAGCCTAACTATAAAATGAAGGCGATGCGGTCAAAACAGCGATGACGGAGACAGGATGTCGGTATATTGCAAACCTGTTTAATCTGATATTGATTGGAGAGCATGAAAACGATTGACGCCTTAGATGACGAAGAGATCGAGATTTCCCTTATCAAGGAGATCCCCCTTTCTTTCGCTAAAAATAATATGATTATGCCGATAAAAAGGTCCGGCGGCTCGCTTGTGGCCGCGGTCGCGGATGATAGAGGATACCTTGCGCTTCGTGAAATAGCCCGAAGATATTCCCTCAACCCGTATCCACTAAAGACCCGGCCTGACATCATCATCGACGCGATCAACAGGGTTTACGGTCAGACAGGCTCTGCCGAAGAGGTCATGGATGGCATATCAGGCGATGATTTTTCGGCGGTCGCAACGGAATTTGAAAAGCCCAGGGACCTGATGGAGCTTACTGAAGAAGCACCCATCATACGTCTGCTCAATGCCCTGTTACAGCAGGCTGTCAAGGAGAAGGCCAGCGATATTCATATTGAACCCTATGAAAAAGAACTTGACGTGAGAATGCGGATGGACGGCATGCTCCACAGGATACTGACCCCGCCAAAGATTATCCAGGACGCCCTGATAAGCAGGATAAAAATTATGGCCAACCTTGATATCGCGGAAAAAAGACTTCCACAGGATGGACGTATACGGATACTTATCGGGGGAAAAGACATTGATATCAGGGTCTCGATAGTTCCGACATCATTCGGGGAGAGGGCGGTGCTGAGGCTGCTCGACAGGCGACATGGGCTTATCAGCCTGAATGAACTTGGGTTGATGGGCGATGACGGGAGGCACTTCGAGGATTTTTTACGCAGGACCAGCGGGATTATCCTTGTCACCGGTCCGACAGGAAGCGGAAAGACCACCACGCTGTATGCCTCATTAAACCGGATTCATACGGAAGAAAAGAATATAATCACGGTTGAAGACCCAGTGGAGTATCAGCTGAAGGGTATCGGCCAGATACATGTAAATCCGAAGATAGGGCTGACTTTCGCGTCTGGTCTCAGGTCGATATTAAGACAGGATCCCGACGTGATAATGGTCGGCGAAATAAGGGACTTTGAGACTGCCGAGATAGCAATTCAGGCGTCTCTTACAGGCCACCTTGTCCTGTCCACACTCCATACAAACGACGCGGCATCCGCCATAACAAGGCTGATCGACATGGGAGTTGAGCCGTTCCTGGTTGCTTCGTCGCTCGTCGCTGTCCTGGCGCAGAGGCTTGTGAGGAACATATGTCCTTACTGCAGGGAGACCTACGAGCCCACAGAAAAAGAGGCTGAATATTTTTCCGCTCTCGAAGTTCAGTCCACGCCGCTCACCCTGTACAGGGGGGCTGGTTGCGACAAATGCAAGGACTCCGGTTATCTTGGAAGATCGGGAATTTTCGAGCTTTTATACGTAGACAATGAAGTGAGACAGATGATTACGGGCAGGACGGACGCGCAGTGTATAAAAGACTACTCTGTCTCAAAAGGCAGGAAGACCCTTTATCTGGACGGATTAAATAAGGTGATAAAGGGTGATACAACACTTGAAGAAATTATGAGGGTGACACAGAAAGACATAGTTGAAGTATGAATATGCCTTTATTCCCTGAAAATCAGTCGAGGACCGGGGGAATAATATTCCGGCAAGGAAAGATTACATCGCCATTAACCCCAGTGTGAATTATGCCAATTTTCAAATATAACGGATATACATCGGAAGGCGCGGATGTTTCGGGTGTTGTCGAGGCGTCGGGGCTTAATGACGCCGTCGCCAAAATCAGGGCCGAAGGCGTCTTTCCCCGGGATATAACCGCGCCGCGTGTCAGACATAAAAAACATTTCTTCCAGAGGATCGACGAGACATTCCTCCCGGGCATGACGAGGCAGCTTTCGATACTTTTTGCGTCCGGAGTACCTTTAATCGAGGCGCTTCAGTCGCTAGCGAATGAATACAAAGGGATTTACAGAGACCTGCTGATCGATATAAAGGAACGGGTTTTGGGCGGAGCCGCTCTATACAGGGCGATGGAAGACTATGGTGACTATTTTCCCGAATTTTATATTAATATGGTGCAGGCGGGCGAACAGAGCGGTACGCTGGACAAAGTGCTCATCAGGCTCGCGGATTTTCTGGAGAGCCGGAATGCAGTTAAGTCAAAGGTCAGGTCAGCCATGATATATCCCATTATAATGATGGGTGTCAGCCTTGTGGTGCTCTCATTCCTCTTTACTTTCGTGATACCTAAAATTGTTAAGATATTTGAAGACACCGAAAGCACACTGCCTTTTGTAACAATCGTCCTGATATTCATAAGTAATGTCTTCACCAATTACTGGTGGGCGCTTATAGGTAGTGCCGCGGCGCTGTTTCTTCCGGTTAAAAGATTGCTGGAAAGGAGGAGAGTCTTTATCGACAGGATGATTCTCAGGGCGCCCGGTAATGTAATACAGAGTCTTTACTACGCAAGGTTCGCCAGGACCCTTGAATTTCTGATCGCCGGCGGTCTCCCGATGCTGAGCGCGCTGAAGCTTTCCGCGAAATCAATGGGGAATAAGGTGTTGGAAAACTCGGTCCTGAACGCGGAGGAAAAAGTTGCCGAGGGCCATAGCCTTTCCGCGTCTCTCGAACACTTCTCTCCAGTATTGATCCAGCTGATCGCGACGGGTGAAAGGAGCGGAAGGCTGGCCGAGACACTGAACAGGGCGGCAAGTTCATATGAGAATGAATTCAACAGAAAAGTAAATGACGCTGTTGCTGTCTTTGAAGTTGCGATGATATTATGCATGGCGCTTGCCGTGGCCTTTATTGTCATGGCGGTCCTGCTGCCCATATTCCAGTTGAATATGCTAATCAAGTAAAAATGGAGATGTTGGAGGTTATTCAATAATGAAGAATAAAGAATGTAATCAGTGGAATAGAGAAGCTACAGCGTGTTGTAACCTGAGGGAAGGGTTTACCCTGATCGAGATCATCGTCGTTGTGTTTATCCTCAGTCTTTTGGTCGCGATCGTGGCGCCGAAGATCATTGGTCGTACAGATGACGCGCGTGTTGCCGACGCAAAGATTCAGATAAGAAACTTTGAGACGGCGCTTAAACTCTTCAAGATAGACAACGGCTTTTATCCTGATACCCAGCAAGGGCTGAATGCCCTGATAGAAGAACCGACAACCGGTAAGATACCGGGAAAGTTCAGAGAAGGCGGCTACCTGGAACGCAGAAAAATTCCACTGGATCCCTGGGGCAATCCCTACCTGTATATCTCCCCCGGACTACAGGGAGATTTTGATATCATAAGCTTTGGGGCTGACGGAAGCGAAGGCGGCGAGGGAAAGGATGCGGATATTACAAACTGGAATATGGAGTGATACTTCCTGTCGATTGACGTGGCTCAGACGGAATTCAGAAGCAGCCGGCTTCAGCCTGCTAGAGATAATAGTAGTAATCTTTCTTATATCAATGATGCTCGCGCTGGTGATCCCGTCTTTCTCCGTTGTCAGGGAGAAGAAGATAAAATCCGACGCCAGGAGGCTGGCATCCGTATTGAGATACCTGAATGACAGCGCGATATCCACCAAGGAGACGTTTTCGCTTGTGGTGGACTTCAAGGAAAAACTGATAGTCTCCAACGGCCCCGAAGGAGAAAAGACCCGGAGATTTGATAGCCTTTATGCGGTTGAATTACAGTCAAAGGGCATGGTGTCGGAAGGCGAACTGATAATCTTTTTCGGACCTCTTGGCGCTTCGGAGGCGTTCAGTTTTTTTTTAAAGGATGCGGGGGCCGCCATGACGGTCGTCTTTAACCCTTTGAGCGGCAGGGTAAAGGTTTTAGAGGATCTGCCCTGATGTGTCCGTGTAAAAACACCGGGGTAACGACTGAAAATGCCCTGTAATGTCGACAGAAGTGCATCATGGCCAAGGTTTCGGATGCCGGGGCGCCTTTCAGATAAATACAGGCAGGAGATGAAGACCAGAGGATTAAACAGCAACAGTGAGAGCACCGGGCCTCATGAAATATGCCGTTCCGGGAGGGGCGGCTTCACGCTTCTTGAGGTTATGATAAGCCTTGCTATTATCGGAGGGCTTCTCGTAACACTCATTTATACACTGAATTACCAGCTCGGCATTGCCGACAGGCATGGTGTTGTTACTATCGCCACAACCCTCGCGAAAGAGAAGATGTACGAGATGGAGAAATCGCCCGTGAACAGCAGCGGCTATTTCCGGGACCCCTGGTCAGGCTTTCAGTATGAGACAAAAGTCCTTGATTCCTCTTTCCCCGGTATGATAGAGATAGGAGTGGTAGTCAGGAGCGGAAAGGATGAGGTGGAACTGTCCGAGCTGATTATGGAGAACAGGGAATAATGATGGATTGATGATGAATAACAATAAAAAAAGTATCTTCAGTGGCGGCTTTACACTGATAGAGGTCCTGGTCGCCATAGCAATAACGTCTATTATTCTTATGGCGCTTTACAGCACATTTTTTATGTCTCAGAAGGCTGTAGGCACAGTTGGCAATTCCCTTTTACAGCTCCAGGAAGCGCGTGGAGTTCTGGATATATTAAAGAGGGAGATAGAAGCGTCATATTTTTCGGGCAGCCTGAAGTACACTATCTTCAAGATTGATGACAGGGATTTTTACGGCAGGCAGGCATCCGGGATAACCTTCACCGCGTATTCCCCTTTAATGCCCGGTCTTGCAAGGATCAGCTATGAAGTCCGGGAAGAAGGGGGAACTCAGTCGCTCAAAAAGAAGGTTTCCTCAGCCTATGCCCCGGGCGGAGACGCAGCAGGCATGGAGTTAATAGAAGATATGGATTCGTTTACGGTCGAGGCAAAATATGATGGGAAATGGGTCAAGACTTGGGACAGTGCATTAACGATGAATTTTCCCGATGAAGTAAGGATTACAGTTGTGGTAAAAACCGGTGACAACAAAAAACAGGTTTCGATCTCGGATATCGCCAGGACAAGAATTGGAAGGAAAATTGAGTGGAAGCAATGAAATACAGGAGTAGCCGCTTTTGGCCGGAGCATCCCGCCCCGGGGAGGAAAGGGGACGAGTCTGAAAATACATACCCTGGGCTTCAGGTCCTGAAGTCCGATAAAGGCATGGTGCTGGTTCTTACTCTCCTTGTACTTGTGATTATAACCTCGATTGTTGTCGAATTTACCTATGGCGTCCATACAACAACGGAAAGTCTGTATAACTGGAAAACCTTGCAGAGATTGTCGTTTGTCGCCAAATCCGGAGTCTCCCTGGCGGTAAAAACGATCTCGGAAAGAGAAAGCTTGTCTGCGTACACATATCCGGCCAAAACAGAGATGCCGGTTAACAATATTCTGACGGGATTCGAAGGAAGCGTGCTTATCAGCTCGGAGGACGAAAACTCAAAGCTCAACCTTAATTCGGTCCTCAGGGTATCTGATTCTTATGATTCCTATGAATCCTTTAAGCGGCTACTGAGAAACCTGGATCTGGACGAATCTATCGCCGCCAGGGTCGCCGACTGGATAGACAGGGATAATGAGCCGAGACTGAGAGGTTCGGAAGACGGAGCCAAGAACGCGTATATGGACAGTGTCGATGAGTTGCTTCTGATACAGGGGATAGATAAAGAGACCTATGGAAAGTTGATGCCGTACGTAACAGTCTATGGAATGATTGGGAGGAATTCCGTAAATATTAATATAAATACTGCTTCAATACCTGTTATAATGTCTCTCAACGAAGAAATGACGGAAGACGTCGCCGAATGGATTGTATATCGCAGGGAAGAGATCGCGCCGTTTGTAGAAACCGACATCGGTAATGAGCCGGTTTTGAGCCCTCTTTCCGGCTGGATTACTGTAAAAGCCACCAACTTCCGCATAGTGGTTGTTACTGAAGAGAACAGGATAAGAAGGATAGTTGAAGCTGTAGTTGAAATAAAAAGTGACAGTAATACGGTCAAATACTGGAGAGAAATATGATGGAGTTTTACCGGTGTTCCGGACCCGACGCGGTCGGGACGACAGGAGATGAGATATGAGCAGGAAAGGTTTTGTCGATCTGCGGGCTGAGGGATTTGCATTTGAAATTTATGTATTCGAAGCCGGTCCCGCGGGTCATGAGTATAAAAGCTCTATAACATATTCAGACGGGAGCGCTTCTTCCCTGCCTGAAAGCCTTGGCGATATCAAAGAGTTTTACCTGGGGCTTCCTGTGGAGCTTCTGGATTTCAGGGTATTACGGCTGCCGTTTTCAGACAGAAGCAAGCTTCTGGATGTCATCCCATTTGAACTTGATACCCTGATAATAGACGGTTCGAATAGTGTTATATTCGATTTCATCGTGCTGGGCGCAGCTGAAGACAGGTTCGATGTGCTTGTCTCGTACATGAAAAAAGATATGCTGAAGGACCTGCTGGCGAAGCTTTCATCGCTGAATATAGACCCGAGGATAATCACATCTACCGGTCTGCGGACCGTTATCAGGGGCGATACAGGAGATATACTGAAACGTCTTGCCGGTCCGGAGGAGACAGATAAAGATGAAAGGGTGAGGGCTGCCGGGGAAGAGCTTCAATCGCATACCATAAACCTCAGGAGGGGGGTATTCGCATATACAAAGGATGCGGAGAAATTCGGGAAGACCTTTAAAGTCTCCGTGGTCCTGTTGATACTGCTGGCGCTGCTGATAAATTCCGATCTTGCGTTCAGAATTGTGACCGCGAAGCAGGAGACGGCCTCACTGAAAAGAGAGATACGGAATGTATATGCGGGCCTTTTCCCAGGTGAGAAAAAGATAAGTAATGAGCTGTACCAGATGAAATCACATCTGAAGGAGATCCAGGAGAAGGACAAGGCATTGACGGGTGTTTATCCACTCAGATTCATGCTCGAATTATCACGGAAAAACCCGGAGGTGATATTTAATGAGATCAGTCTTGACAGGGACATGATAACCATGAAGGGGGAGGCCGGATCCATGGATGAAATCACACGGATGCAGTCAGCGCTCTCCGAATTTCTGATCGGTGTTTCGATCTCGGATATAAAGCCCTCTGAAGACGGCGGCACCAGTTTTACCGTGGTGGCGGAGGATATGAAATGAGGGGGAATAATTTGGATACGAATGATGATAAGGCAGATGTGAAAAACGATCCGGAAGAAACCCGGGGCGGCAGCCAGTCTTTTTTCATGCGTAAAAATACCATTTTCATCGGGATAGCCGTCAGCTTATTCATACTTGTAATTCCCGCCTTTCTGGTCGAGAGGTCGCTAAAAAAGGAAGTCGTTTCTCTGAAGGACAAATACAGGGAATTGACGGCCCTGAGCACCGAATATAAAGCCTTCAGTGACCGGATTGATATTATCGAAAAAAGAATATCTCTTGTAAAGGTGAACGGGATAGTTCAGGCCATCGACGACCTGTCTTCCTCCCTCGGAATAAAGAAAAAGGTGAAGTCGGTGAAAGTCGTTGGCAGGCGTGAGATAACGGATACCATGACAGAGGAAATGGCTGAGGTGCTGATCGAAAAAGTCGATATGAATGAGCTGGTGAACATATTTTACAGGGCGGAGAATATGCCTATGGCCTTATCGATTAAAAAAGTAAAGATAAAAAAGCCGTTCGACAACCCTGAACTTCTGGATCTGACGATGACTGTGGCGCTGTTTACGGAGAAGTGAAGAAAGCCGCCTTTGTTGCAGGGTTCCTTGCTGTTTTTATTGCCGGGTTCTGGCTGATCGCGGTTCCCGTCGGCCTGATTACCGACTTCCTGGAGAATTCAGTCGGGAGAGAAGACTTTTATATCGAGACAGAAGGGCTCAATAAAGGCCTTTTTTATAATATCAGGGCCGAAGGCGTCACTCTGAAGAAAATAACAGGCGACAAAGACCCCGGTACAGCCCTTTTGATATTGAATAATGTAAACGCCGGTTTAAATATAACTTCATTATTAAAATTAAGTCCGGAGGTGGACTTTGATTGCGATATAAACGGCGGCTGGGTTAGCGGCTCGGTCAAATTGACGGAAAAAGGGACTGTAATAATCAACGGCAGCGGAATACGAGTAGCGGGCATCCCGCTGTTTGACCAGGCAGGCATTAAAGGAGATGGAGACATATCACTGAGTGTACGGCTGGACAATGGGGCTGGGGAAGTCAGGTTTTCCGTGGATAATATGAAATTGAAAAACACATCTCTTGGTGGCGTGCTGCTTCCTCTGGGGCTATTTAACGATATCAGAGGATCGATATTTATTACGGGCGGGACTGCCGAACTGAAATCACTCGCCCTTGAGGGAGACGGCGTATATGCCAGAGTAAAGGGCGTCATATCAGGTGGTAAGCTGGACCTGAATATGGAGTTAATGATGGATTCAACCTTTGAGAACGGCTATGTCTACAGGGCCATGCTCGCAAAATATATGTCTTCTCCCGGCTATTATGTTATTCCTGTCAAGATGAATTACAGCCGTTTCTAAGGGGGTTTGTGAGGGCTCTTTTTCAGAAGATATCCATCTATCTCACGATGATAAAGTTTTCACATTCGATCTTCGCCCTGCCGTTCGCCTTCACTGCGGCGGTCATAGCGGCGTCAGGCGTCCCGCCACTGGAACGGATATTATGGATAGCGGTGGCGATGGCGGGAGCAAGGTCGGGCGCCATGGGATTAAACAGGATAATAGACAGAAAGATCGATAGCGCCAATCCGCGCACTTCCGGAAGAGAGTTGCCACGGGGCGCGATCAAAGTTGCCGAGGCCTCGATTTTTGTTGCGGTTTCATTCGGGGTGATGGCCTTTGCCGCTTACAGGCTGAATCCCCTGTGTTTCAGATTGTCCCCTGTTGCGATCGCGGTCCTGTTCCTGTATTCATACACCAAAAGGTTTACATGGGCGTCGCATTTCGTCCTCGGTCTTTCGATATCCGCCGCGCCCATCGGCGCATGGATGGCGGTAAGGGGGACATTTAATATTGAGGTGCTTCCGCTAGGAATCGCCGTGGTCTTCTGGCTCGCGGGGTTCGATGTTTTATACGCCCTTCAGGACATGGATTTTGACAGGCGCTTCGGTCTGCATTCCATCCCCCAGAAACTCGGTATCCGGAAGTCTCTTTACCTGGCGAGAATTTTTCACGTCGTAACATTCATTCTTCTCGTTCTGAACGGGATGGTTTTCGGACTTAATGGCTTTTACCTGGTGGGAATGATTATCATAGCAGGACTGTTTTTATATGAGCATTCGCTTGTCGGCGTGGATGACCTGAGCGGGCTCGGGAAGGCTTTTTTCAATATGAACGGATATATCAGCATGACTTTTTTTCTTTTTACTTTAATGGATTATATTGGATGAAGAAATACATCTTTGCTATTACGGGCGCGAGCGGCCCTGTTGTCGGGATCAGGGCATTAAAAAAGCTTGCTGAAGTCGCGGAGGTGCATATTTTAATTTCCAGCCAATCATTTTCAATTATTAAGTTCGAAAGCGGTATTGACTGGAGTGGTGAAAAAGAGATGGATATCCAGAGAAAGATAAGAGAATATTTCGGTTCGGACAATGTTTATTATCACGGCGAAAATAACATGGCCGCTCCCGTATCAAGCGGTTCTTTTAAGACAGACGGAATGTTCGTCGCGCCCTGTTCAATGAAAAGCCTTTCCGGCATAGCCAATGGGTACGCGAACAGCCTGATTGAACGCGCCGCGGACGTCACAATCAAAGAGGGCAGGCCGCTGGTTATTTCACCGAGAGAGATGCCTTTCAGCGCGATTCATCTCGAAAATATGCTGAGGCTCGCACGAATGGGGGTGAAGATCGCGCCGCCTGTACCCGGGTTCTATCACAGGCCTGAAAATATTAACGATCTGGTGGATTTTATGGCCGGCAAGCTTATCGATGCCATGGGTGTAGAACACAACATCTACAAACGCTGGAGCTGAAAATCCGGCGATTGACCGTGTCCTTGCCGAATATGATGCAGATCATGGAAATTGCGCCGGTACCTGTTAAAATATAACTATGATGTTTAAAGAAAGCTGCCCAGGAAGTCGTGAGATAAGGACCCCGTATCCGGAGGAAGTAAGGTGCTTCTGGTGTGACACGGTGAACGAGATATGGACCGATGAAGTCGAGAGAGACTGCCGGAAATGCGGCAGAAAGGTCACACGTGAATTAAAGCCTTCATGTATTGAGTGGTGTCCGGCCGCCAGGGATTGTATAGGAGATGAAAAATACGAAAAGTTGATGAAGGCCCGGAAAGTATAACGTTCTTTCCATGGAATCCGACAAAAAAAAAGCCCTTTTAAAAAGGGCTTTTTTGAC
>JAYWMP010000145.1:0-14070 GCA_035873255.1 Nitrospirota bacterium | reverse complement strand
TTTTTCAGTTTGTGTATTTAATATTAAAGAAGCGTCTGTCAATATGTCCTGGAATCGTAGATCTTTTGCACCTCCGCGGTATATGAACCGTTTTTATCGTAAATATACAATTGATTATCAATCTTCAACCCGGCCCTTCCTCCTTTCACCGCCTCGATCATGACGATCCTGGATTCCGCCCCGGCATCATTATAAACGAACCTGATTCTCTTCGGCTCCAGGCGCTTCAGCCTGAGTGCGTCGGCCACTTCAAGAATCCTTCCAGGGTGGAATATCATGAAGAATCTTCCCCTCGCCTTAAGAAGATATGATGCGGCATCCGCCAGATCATCAAGGTTCAGCCGCATCTCATGCCGTGCGATCGCCTTCTCTTCTCCGGCGCTTATACGCCCTGATTCCGGTTTTCTGAACGGTGGATTAGAGACAATGATATCGTGTGACCGGGGCGCAACGACCTGCCTTACGTCTTTTATGTCGGACAGGATGGCGTGAACATTCTCCTGAAGATTATTAATCTCTATATTTCTCCCGGCAAGTCTGAACAAACTTTCCTGTAATTCCAGCAGTAAAACTTTCGCACCCGTATATTTTTTGGCCAGCAGCAGTCCGATTACGCCGGAGCCCGCTCCCAGGTCGATTATATTTCCGGCGTTTTTTACATTAACGAAGGAATAGAGCAGTAACGCGTCAACGGAAAACCTGTATCCCTTCCTGTTCTGGTACAGCTTTATGTCACGAATCCCGTCCAGGGTTGTTTCCATGTTAAAAAATAGTTCCAGCCGATTTTAAAGTGCGTTGAGTTTCGGGTCCAGGTCCCTTATATCGTCAATTATAAAGTCCGCATCGCGAAGAAGGCTGACGTCCCTGTAGCCGTAAGAAACCGCTATGGTAGCAATGCCCGCGGCCTTTCCGGCCTCTATATCATAATTACTGTCACCGACAATCACGGTTTCTTCGGGTGTTGATCGCAGCATATCAATGACTTTCAGTACAGGTTCAGGGGAAGGCTTTTTTGTCTCAACGCTGTCGCCGCCAAGGATAAGATCAAAGTATCCGTCGAGTTCAAGTCCCTGGAGCAGTTTTCTGGTAAGGAGTTCCCTTTTGTTGGAGATGACCGCCTTTTTATACCCGCCGAGTCTTTCCAGAGTTTCTCTCACTCCGGGATACGGCGCCGTAAAATCGGTCAGATGGTCGGAATAATAACTGATAAACCTTTCGAGCACATCGGGCAATATTTCAGCCCTCTCTTCACCAAGAAGTTTCTCAATCAGCCTTGTCAGGCCCTCGCCGACCATGCCTGTAGCCTTCTCAACCGTCAGTCTGTCGATGTCATACGGCTCCGTGGCGTAATTCAGCGCGTTTGTTATATCAACAATTGAATCAACCAGTGTGCCGTCGAGATCAAAGATAATAAGCCTGATTCGCATATATTACCGACCTGTCCACGATTAAAAAGGATTCGTCCATGCAGATGGATACCACGAAGCCCCGGATTGTGAAGAAAGATCCTGGGCCTGTGTTGTTATGTAGCGCAGTAGCCGCCACTACTGTAATCGATCAGTTCAGTGATAGTCGGGTTTTCCCCGCATACCGGACAGGCAGGGTTTTTAGGGACTTTTACTTTTCTGAACGTCGTCTTCAGCGCATCGTATATCAAAAGTTCTCCCTTAAGCAGGTCGCCCTTGCCAAGGATCAGCTTCAGCACCTCTGTGGCCTGGAGACCCCCTACTATACCGGTAATCACACCCAGCACCCCGGCTTCCTGGCAGGAAGGAACAAGGCCGGCCGGCGGCGGCTCCTCAAAAAGACACCTGTAACATGGACCGTCCTTGGGCATCATCGTCGTAACCTGCCCTTCGAACCTGAGGATCGCTCCGCTAACGAGAGGCTTTCCGGCCATAACGCACGCGTCGTTAATAAGATATCTTGTAGGAAAATTATCGCTGCCGTCGACTACGATATCATAGTCTTTAATCAGGTCCATAATGTTGTCCTTCGAAATCCTGTCCTGTATGGCGACAATATTGACATCCGGGTTCAGCGCCTCAAATGTCTGCTTCGCCGACTCGACTTTCGGCATGCCTATTGTGTTTACGCTATGGGCGATCTGCCTCTGGAGGTTGCTGAGCTCAACGGTATCGTTATCAATAATTCCGATGGCGCCGACGCCCGCGGCAGTGAGGTAATAGCCGACGGGACAGCCCAGGCCCCCGGCCCCTACTATAAAAACCTTTGCGTTAGCGATCTTTGCCTGTCCCTTTCCGCCTACTTCGGGAAGTATGATGTGCCTGCTGTAACGCATCATCTGTTCTTCTGTAAAATCCACTAGTCCTTGTCCTTTCTTATCAGTAAAATCCAGTCGGTATCATTACTCTTTTCGACCTTCAAAACGGTCTGGCCATGGTCTTCCATCGACTTCGGAATACTCCTTGACGCCTCTTCATAGTCCAGAAGGATCTCAAGCACCTGTCCTATCTCCATCGCCTCTATCGCAAGTTTCGCCTTAACGAAGGTATAGGGACAGATAAGACCTTTTATATCTAATTTTTTATCAGGTAAAATTTCTTCCACTTCAACCTCCCGGACATTGTAATTTAATATTTATTTAAACTTTATTCAACATAAAAGCAGGAGAAATCAATCAGGATCTTTGTGTTCTACTCTTATAAATACCGTCCTGCCGGCAACAACAGGCAACTTGTCTATCGCTTTTATGGCCATAACCACGTTTTTTTCTCTCGCCTTATGCGTCAGGACCACCAGAGGCACGGCCTTCCCTTCCCTCCTGCCCTTCTGTATGACGGACGCTATGCTGATATTGTATTTTCCCAGAATACCCGAAATCTTTGACAGCACTCCTGGTTTATCAAGGGCTGAAAATCTGAAGTAGTACATGGAGACAACATCGTCCATTTTCATAGGACTGACCGCTTTTTCAGGTTTCGCCATCAAAGGCATCCTTCCTGTAGAGTTGCTCGCGATGTTTCTCGCTATATCAACTATATCGCTGACAACAGCGCTTCCCGTCGGCATGTCGCCCGCCCCCTTACCGTAATACAGGGTGGCGCCGACGGCATCACCCTCAACGGACACGGCATTGTATACGCCGTCAATTTTTGATATGAGATATTCTTCCGGAATCATTGTCGGATGCACCCTGAGCTCAACCTTTGCGCCCTGCCGCTTGGCGATAGCAAGCAGCTTCAGCTTGTAACCAAGCTCGAGGGCGAATTCGATATCCATCGGTGATATCCCCGAGATTCCCTCGCAGTATACGTCTTTAAGATTAAACTGCGAACTGTATGAAAGTGAGGCGATTATCGCCAGCTTGTGGGCTGAATCGACTCCTTCAATATCGAATGTCGGGTCCGCTTCGGCATAGCCCAGCTTCTGCGCCTCTTTCAGCGCAACCCCGAAATCCTTTTTTTCTTCGGTCATCCTGGTAAGTATATAGTTTGTCGTGCCGTTAATTATTCCGTAAACAGCCTTTATCCTGTTCGCGACAAGTCCTTCCCTTATGACTTTGATAATAGGGATTCCCCCGGCAACGGATGCCTCGAACCCCAGCTCAACATTCATTTCTCCGGCAGCCTTAAGTATCTCGGTCCCATGAGTTGCAAGCAACGCCTTATTCGCAGTGACAACATGTTTTCCGTTCCTGATCGCTTTAAGTATAAGTTCCCTGGCGATGCCGGTTCCGCCTATCAGCTCTACAATGATATCGATATCAGGGTCATGGATGAGTTCATCCGCATTTCTGGTCAGAACATTATCGGCCAGTTTTACGCCCCTGTCCCTTTTTATGTCAAGATCCGCTATCTTTTTGAGGTTTATTTTGATGCCGGTCCTGTTCCGCAGAAGGTTTTTATTCTTCAGCAGTATTTTTGCGGTACCGGCGCCTACAGTGCCGAAGCCTATGATTCCAACATTTATCATCTGTTTAAGACCTTCCTGATCCCTTTTATCGCCTGTCTTATCCTGTGTTCATTTTCGACCAGAGCGAACCTGACATAATTGTCTCCGCCCTCGCCAAAGCCTATTCCGGGAGCCACGGCCAGTCCGCCCTCTTTAAGAAGGAGTTTGGTGAACTCAAGCGAACCCATTTTTTCAAATGCATCGGGTATCCTGGCCCATACAAACATCGTGGCCTTCGGAGGATCTACTATCCATCCGACCTGTTTCAGGCCACTGATAAGGACATTCCTTCTCATCTCGTACACACTTCTTATATCCTCAACGCAGTCCTGCGGCCCTCTGAGCGCGATCACGCTTGCAATCTGTATAGGCTGGAACATGCCGTAGTCGAGATAACTCTTGATCTGTGTGAGCGCTTCGACAATTTTTTTGCTGCCCACGCAAAAGCCGACCCTCCAGCCCGCCATGTTGTAACTTTTTGTAAGGGAAAAAAATTCCACTCCCACGTCCTTTGCGCCCGGAACCTGCAGAAAGCTGGGGGCCTTGTAACCATCATATACAAGGTCGGCATAGGCCAGGTCGTGAAGGACTATTATTTTATTCTCCTTTGCAAAATCTACAACCTTCCTGAAAAAATCAGGGTCTTCCACTACCTGCGTGGTCGGGTTGTGCGGAAAATTTATTATCAGCATCCTGGGTCTGGGCCAGGTCGATTTATACGCCTTTTCCATCTCTTCAAAAAAATCTATTCCGGGACCAATAGGGATTGTCCTCACCTCACCGCCCGCGATAATCACGCTGTAAGGGTGTATCGGATATGCGGGAGTGGGAGTCATTACAACATCTCCAGGTACAATAGTAGCGAGCACAAGATGGGACAGTCCTTCCTTGGAACCTATCGAGACAACAGCCTCGGATTCAGGGTCCAGGTCTACGTCATACCGTCTCTTGTACCATTCGCATATCGCCATCCTTAGCTGGGTAATGCCTTTTGACGCGGAATATCTGTGGTTTTTCGGTTTTTCGACCGATTCTATCAGTTTATCGACAATATGTTTCGGCGTAGCTCCGTCCGGGTTTCCCATTCCGAGGTCTATAATATCTTCACCACTCCGTCTTGCTTCCATTTTGAGGTTATTAACTATCGAAAAAACATATGGCGGCAACCTTTTAATCCTGTTGAATTCAAACATGTCCGTACATCTCCTCCGCATTCATAGAGCTTCTGACAAGAGGGCCTGAAGCAGCATGCCTGAAACCCATTTTAACTGCTTCCGTTCTTAATTCCTCAAACACCTCAGGCCTTATGTATTCTACCACAGGCAGGTTATCTTTGGCGGGCCGGAGATACTGGCCGATCGTAATAAAATCACATTCAACGCCGCGCAGTTCCGCCAGAAGCCGAATAACCTCTTCATATTTCTCTCCGAGACCAAGCATAATCCCCGACTTTGTATACACATCCGGTGCGATCTCCCCTGCCAGTTTCAGAAGCCGCATGGAACGACTGTACACGGCCTTTGGCCTGACAAGAGGATAAAGTCTTTCGACTGTCTCCATATTATGATTATATATATCCGGTTTCGCTTCGAGCACCTTTTCCAGGGCGTCGGGGTCGCCGTTAAAATCAGGTGTCAGCACCTCAACTTTCGCGTCAGGCAGCTTTTTCCTGATCGCGGTTATCGTCCGCGCAAAGTGTTCGGCCCCGCCGTCAGGCAGGTCGTCCCTTGTCACGGATGTGACTACAATATATCGAAGCCCCATTTCTTCAGCGGCATTGGCAATATTCTCCGGCTCTTTTTCGTCAGGTGGTCCGGGATTTGAGAATTTCACGTTGCAGAACCCGCAATTTCTGGTGCAGCTTGATCCGAGAATCATAAAAGTGGCCGTAGGCTTTGAAAAACATTCCGCCTTGTTAGGACACCTCGCCTCCTCGCATACAGTCGACAGCCCGTGCCTTCTCAGTAACTGTTTAGTATTCCGCGTATCCACGCGCACGTTTGTTTTTATCCATTCCGGCAGTCTCATAGCTATTAAAAATATAAAAATTACCGAACTTTGTCAAATAGACCTTTTACATCTTATAATGCTCGACCGCAGAAGCGGAAATATTTTATAATTTCAGCATGTCGGTATTAAATATCAGGAAATATCCTGAAAAGGTATTAATGGAGAAGGCCCAGCCGGTGGACGCCATCGATGACGACCTTCAGCAGCTTATAGACAGCATGGTCGAGACTATGCATGCCGCTCCAGGAGTTGGACTCGCGGCCCCCCAGGTGGGAGTGCCTAAAAGACTGGCCGTAATAGATACAGCCGCGGGGGATTCAGAATCAGAGCTGCTGGTGATTATAAACCCCGTGATTGTACGGAAGGAAGGGGACATCGAATTCGAGGAGGGTTGTCTGAGTATCCCTGAATACACCACTAAGACACACAGGGCCGAAATAGTGCTGGTCAGTGCCCTGGACAGGGAGGGAAGACCGGTGGAGATACATGGCGAGGGCCTGCTCTCCATAGCATTACAACATGAAATCGATCATCTGGACGGCATTCTGATTTTAGACAGAACGAGCCCCATAAAAAGGGAATTTTTCAAGAAACGTTTCAGAAAATCCCGTAAATTATCAAAATAAAACTGATATATTATATTATTAACCATGCGGATATTTTTTTTTGGAACCCCGGATTTTGCTATTCCCTCGCTGAACGCGCTCATGGAATCAGGAGAGGATATTGTTGGAGTTGTCTCACAACCCGACAGGCTGAAAGGCAGGGGACATAAATTATCACGTCCGCCCGTAAAAGAATTCGCAATCCTGCATGGAATTCCGGTTATGCAGCCTCCGGACATTAAAACTCCATCATTTTTTGAAGAGCTGTCAGCACAGTCACCGGAAATTATTATCGTTGTCGCATACGGAAAGTTGATACCTCCCGATATATTGCGATTGCCACCCATGGGATGTATTAACGTCCATGCCTCGCTTCTTCCTGAATACAGGGGCGCCGCCCCGATTCAACGGGCGCTGATAAACGGAGAGACCGTTACGGGCGTGACAACGATGTTTATGGACGAAGGTCTCGACACCGGCGATATACTCCTCCAGGAGGAGACAGTCATAAACAGTGAAGATAATGCTTACACCCTCGGGCTCAAACTCGCGGGAATTGGGGCCGCGCTCCTGGTCAGGACCCTGGACGGGTTAAGGGACAACTCAGTGCAACGAAGACCCCAGACGGGGGAACCCAGCTATGCCCCTGTTCTGAAGAAGGATGATGGCAGAATAGACTGGTCTCTTCCGGCAAAAAAAATACTTGATCTGATAAGGGGGACTTATCCCTGGCCGGGATCGTATTGTTATTTCAATAAAGAACGAATTTCCGTTATCGGCGCAAAGCTGATAGATACGGATACACAAAGTACTCCGGGGATGATAATAAAAATAACCGGCAACGGCCTGCATATCGGTACCGGCAAGGGAATTATATCGTTGCTGGAAGTAAAACCGGAAGGCAGAAAACCGATGTCCGGCAGGGCTTTTGCGAATGGAAGATGTTTACGGGAGCTGATGATACTTGATGCCATATAGAATTATCAGAGGACTGGTCCTTAAACTGCTCTATCCATTTTTTATGTTTATCGGCGCCTTTTTCAAAAGTAAAAAGGAGGGGCTTCAGAGGGCCATAATCAATATTAACAACAGGCTGGTCCGGGCCGAGAGGCCGAAAACAAAGAATATCCTGCTGCTGCTGCCCCACTGCATTCAGATCAATAAATGTACAATACGGCTTACTCATAATATTTTCAACTGTGAGAGGTGCGGCCGGTGTGAAATAAAAGACCTCATAGAGATAGCAGAGGCTTATAACCTTAATCTCTTTGTAGCTACCGGGGGGACCATCGCGAGGAAGACCGTGATGGATGTTAAACCAGGCGCGATAGTCGCGATTGCCTGTGAAAGAGACCTTTCCAGCGGCATTGTCGACGCATATCCACTTCCTGCCCTCGGGATCTCGAACGAGCGTCCATACGGCCCCTGCTTCAACACCCAGGTAAATCTGGAGGAAGTTAAGAGTGCGATAGACTTTTTCGGGAGGACGTAGACAGGGCGACAGGGTTTATTATCGGATGCTGGCGCACCGGAAAGACCTGATTCGGCATATAAGTTTCAGCGGTGCGATAATATAACAAATTTCATCTTTCAAAAAGAGAGGTGCGGCGATGGAATCGAAATGCGGGAAGTGCCACAATTCTTATTTTTTCGATGATTCCCAGCTATCCGATGAAGGCTTTTATTATAAATGCCCGAAATGTGGCGAGCCGGTCTTCTTCAGAGGGTTTCATTCAACCACAGGCAGGAAGGCATTCAGCGTTTCACCTCTTGATCCTGATCATAAAACAGGGAGAAATCCGATAGTATCCGGAACTTATTCCGGAGCCATAGGCGCGCTCGGCTGTTCAATTCCGCTGATTATGATAACACTGCTTGGAATCAGTTTCATCTCCCTGGGGATCGAACTTTCGGGTCTCACCACTTCAGGCGCAATGTTGACATCAACCCTCAAGTTAATCGCTCTCGGTGTTTCCATTGGGGCGTTTCTGACACTCACCGAGGTCTTTACCGGTATAAATGTCTGGTCCCTGCCGGGTGTTTTAATCGGCGCGTCGGCTGGAGGCGTGACAGGATTACTGGTCGGCACGGCGTATGGACTTGCTTTCAGAGGCGTTTTAGTCGAAAACACGATCCTCAGCTCTGTTTTATCCTGGACGATAAAGGCATTGCTGGTATCCGTCGCTGTTATTCTCGTGAAAAAATATACCTTTCCCCATTACGAGGAAGGCGGCATCCAGTCGAAACTTTCCAGGAGCCAGAAAGTCGTAATCTTCTCGCTGCTTCTGTCGGTGCTTTTTCCGATTTCGATGGGCGTAAGGGAACTTTATACAACCGGTGCATCAACTGCCGGAGCGATAACGCAGATACAATCGGAGGGTCTTACGTTAAAAGACCTGAGTAATTCATTCAGAGATGATGGGTATCTGGTTATTAAAGGACTTGTGAAAAACACCTCGAAACAGGATATGCCCGGATGGATATTGATCGTGCAACTGGTCGATCATGATAAAAATGTTATCGGGAAAACAGTATTAATAAACGGCGAACAGCTTTATTACCATAGAAAACCCGGACGGGGGAAATTATCCGGCTTTCGCTTCCGGACGAAATTGTCGGATACTGTTATTAAACCCGGGGCGACAGTGCCGTTCAGGGCCGTATTCACCGACACACCTGAAAATTATGACGGTTATATTGTGACGTTGAAAGATTTCAGCATGGAGTCAATGGGTGAACTTTTGGTCGATACACTCGTGGAGATGAAAAAAAAGGAATAGAGAAAGAAATAAAGACCGTCATTCGGCATGAAACAGCACGCCTTCCGATGGTATAATTAAAACTGACAGTTTTGGATTCAGACAATTGACAACTTCAGCACTCCAGGGGGAAAAAATAGATTCAGGTATACCCAGCCCTCGCCTCCTCGCCATAATGGCTCTCCTTGAAATTTCAGGGAAGGGAAGCAGGCCGAAAAATGCGATCGACACTCTGGCGCGGTCACTCGACAGAAGAGACAGGGCCTTTATGATGGAGCTGGTCTATGGCGTCCTGAGATTCAGGGATACTCTGGACTGGATATTGAAGCAATTCCTCCGGAATTTTTCAGGGTCTGGAGAGTTTACTATTAATAACCTCAGGACAGCACTGTTTCAGATATACTTCATGAGAGTGCCGGATTGGGCCGTTGTAAATGAGTCCGTCGAAATCGAAAAGAAAGGTGGCGTATCCGCCATAAGAAGACGTACGGGCCGACCCACAGTCGTTAATGGTGTATTAAGGAACATCCTGAGACGGAAAAATGATTTCACACCTCCCCTGGAGTTCGATGATCCGGTTGCCGCCATCTCGGTAAATACTTCGCATCCGCAGTGGATGGTGAAGAGGTGGATGAAAAGATTCGGCGGGCATGAGGCCGCCCTCCTTGCCGAGGCGAACAATCAGATCCCCCCCATGACGATCAGGGTAAACAGCCTGAGAATAACCAGAAATCAACTGATCTCAAAGCTTAGAGAGAACGGATTCCTTTCCAGACCGGCCAATTTTTCGCCGGACGGGATTATCATGAAAGAATTACACAGTTATAGTGATCTGTCTTTTGTTTCCGGACTCTTCGCGGTACAGGACGAGGCCTCGCAGCTCATCGCTTACCTGCTCGATCCGAAGCCGGGCGAAAGAATACTGGACGCATGCGCAGCCCCCGGGGGCAAGACAACACATATCGCGCAACTTATGAGGGACAGTGGCGAGGTGATCGCGGTTGAAAAAGACCCCGAAAGAATCGGAAGACTGGAGGAAAACATTAAAAACTCTGGAATCAGGTCCATAAAAATAATCAACGCGGATTTCAGCAGGTTGGAAAATATCGGAACATTCGACAGGATACTGCTGGACGCCCCGTGCTCTTCCCTTGGGGTCATAAGAAGGAATCCGGATGTCAAATACCGGCGCCGGGCCGGGGACCTGGCCGGATACAGATCAAAACAGATAAAATTACTCCTTGCCGCTTCATCCATGTTAAGGGAAAACGGTATCCTGGTATATTCCGTATGTTCAACCGAACCGGAGGAAGGAGAAGAGGTTGTGTCTGAATTCTTGAAGACGGCAAAAGAAATGAGTATTATAAATGCTGACTCTTTTTACCCGGGAGATTTTGCTGATAAGGGATTCTATCGGACTTATCCCCATAAACATAACATGGACGGCTTTTTTGGAGTGAAATTTTGCAGAAAAAAATGAACAATATCATTCGTGTACCGGTTATCATCACGACATTTATAGTGCTGGGGCTGACTTTCGGCTACCTGACATTCAAGCTATTAAGTTACAGTCGGACCGTTGAGGCGCCTTCACTGGTAAATATGACCCTTTTCGAGGCGAATAAATTATTAAACCAGGCCGGTCTGTACCTGAAGATTGAAGGTGAAGATTATGATTCCGCTATTCCCGCCGGCAGTATAATCAGGCAGGACATCCCGGCCGGAAACAAGATAAAGGAAAAGAGGGCGATAAAGGTCATCGTAAGCAAGGGACCCAGGGTCTATTCCATTCCCCTGGTCATCAACAAAACCCGGAACGATGCAGAAGCCCTGCTTCTTCAGAACAGGCTGAAAATAGGGAAGATAATATATGTCCATTCCGATACCATTAAAAAAGGCAGAGTTGTGACTCAAAAACCCGGGCCTGATGAAAGATTGATTGACTATGTCACTCTGCTTGTAAGCCTCGGTCCCTATGAATACAGCTATTTCTGCCCTGATTTTTCAGGTAAAAGTCTCGAAAGGGCAAAGGACCTGGCCGGAAAAATCGGGCTCAAGGTCCTGACAAAGGGGACGGGGAATACGATCAGGAGCCAGGACCCGAAACCCGGAGCAATCGTAAAAACCGGCGATAAGATATACCTGGAGCTTAAGGAAGATAATGTGCTGGAATGGTTTTATGACATGATAAAAAAGGAGAACACCAATGATTAAAATTGCCCCGTCAATACTCTCGGCTGATTTTATGCGCCTGGGCGAAGAGATAAAGGCGGTTGAAGACGCCGGAGCCCATATGCTTCATATCGACGTCATGGACGGCCATTTTGTGCCTAATATCACCATCGGAAGCTCCACTGTCGAATCGATCAGGAAAATAACCGCTATGACTCTTGACGTGCATCTGATGATAGAAGACCCTGACAGATTTCTGGAAAGTTTTATCTCGGCCGGCGCTGATATACTGACGGTCCATTTCGAAACCTGCGTACATCTGCACAGAACAATACAGACGATAAAAGAGAATGGGGTCAAGGCGGGGGTTTCGCTGAATCCGGCCAGTCCCGTCCGGAACCTTGAGGATATTCTGGATGACCTGGATGTTGTGCTTGTAATGTCGGTCAACCCGGGGTTCGGAGGGCAGAAGTTCATCCCGCATTCGATCGAAAAAATAAAACTGCTGAAGAAAATGATCGGAGACCGCGGCCTGAATACATCCATTGAAGTAGATGGCGGCGTAAAGCTGGAAAACGCAAAAAAGATGGCCGACGCAGGGGCGGAGATGCTTGTTATGGGGTCGGCCTTTTTCGGCGCAGGCGATTATAAAACATTGATGGAGAATCTCGATGGAATCCTTGGAAACAGATAAGATATTCGAAAAAGCCGAAACCCTGCGGCAGGACAATCAATATAAAAGGTCCCTCACCTTTTTTAAAAAGGCATTAAGTGGATATTCGACTTCAGGGGATACAGGCAGGATTCTTGATTGTCAGCTTTCAATAGGCGACATATATAGAATGATCGGTGATTTCGACAGGGCGGAGAAATCCTACTCTGATGCCATAACGACATGCGTGAAGGTCGACGATCAGGTCGCCCTGTCGGATGCCACGATCGGCATCGGACTCTCATTCAGGGGAAAAGGAGACTGGAGTAATGCTTTAAAGATGTTTAAACAAGCCCTTGTTTTTTACAAGAAAAACAAGGATGATCATGGCATCGCATTCTGCAACTGGGCCATTGCCGGGGCATTCAGGATCAAAGGAGATATTTCAAGGTCCATAAAAACCTTTAATACGGCTCTGGAGAAGTACAGATCATTAAACTACGATACGGGAATTGGATACTGCCTCTGCGGTCTGGGCGGCGCATCAAGGATAGCCGGTCTATTCAGCGATTCCCTTGACTACTACAATTCCGCAAACGCAGTATTTCTGAAGCTGAAGGACAATTTCGGGCGGGCGTACTCCTATTGCGGCAAGGGAAATGCCTTCAGGATGTCCGGCGAATACAAAAAAGCCCTCGCAAGCTTCAGCAGGGCGTCAACCCTGTATAAAAAAATCGGCGACAGGGTCAGCTATTCATACACGCTATGGAGTATCGGAACAACGCATAAAATGCTGGGCGACAACTTCAGTGCGCGCGAGTATTTCAGAAGGGCCCAGGCCCTGTTTAAAATAACAAAAGATCCGAGAGGGATTATTTACTGTAGACTCGGCCTCGGAGAAATTGCTATGCTGGAAGGTAGAAACTCCCTGGCCGGGAAATATTTCAGATCATCAGTCGCCGATGCCGGAAAATATGGATTCAGGATAGAAAAATGTTACGCGGAAATGATGCTCTCCTCGCTGTACGGAGAACCGGAATCAGGTTGCCATAAAAAGCTTGGATTAAGATTGGATTTGAAAAAAGCGCCGTTTAATATACCATAACAATTCAGTCGGCTTATAATTCCAGCGATGCAACGGGGGACCACTTTTGAGGGTATTTAATTTACCCAACACCATAACGATAACGAGGATAATAATTATTCCAGTGTTTACAACCGCAATAATTTACTATAGATACGACTACGCCCTCTATCTTTTTATTATCGCCTCGGTCTCGGATTTTCTGGACGGACTGATAGCGAGGGTCAAAGACCAGAAAACCATGCTGGGGACCTTTCTGGATCCCCTGGCGGATAAATTTCTTCTTGTAACGACCTTTATCCTCTTTGCCATCTATGGCTTAATACCCAAATGGGTCGCCATTACCGTTATAAGCAGGGACCTTATCGTCCTGACCGGCTGGTTTCTGCTATACATGATTACCCATAATTCAAAAGTCGAGCCGGTGATAATGGGCAAGATCGCCATAGCGTCCCAGATGATTACACTGACCTATATATTGCTGACCGTAAACATAAGACCCCTGCCCCCCGTGCCTGACATCCTTCTGTTTTTTACAGCGATGGTAACGGCGTTATCGGGACTACAATATATTTATAAGGGCTTTAAGCTTACAAATGCGCTCTAAAGCCGGAATAAAAATCGAAAGCATAATGCCGGGCAGCCTGGCTGATGAAGCCGGCCTGCGGCCCGGTGATCTCCTGCTTTCGATAAACAGCCATCCACTGCATGACGTCATCGATTTCATGTTTTATAACAGCGCCGACAGCCTTGATATAAAATACAAAAGAAAAGGGAGCATCAAAAAAATTCAGCTGATAACTGAAAATGAGAACGACCTGGGATTAACAATCCAGTCCTTTAAAGTAAAGACCTGCAAAAACAACTGTCTTT
>JAYWMP010000078.1:0-9635 GCA_035873255.1 Nitrospirota bacterium | reverse complement strand
ATAAACGACCTGTATGATTATTATCTGGAGGAAACAAATGTTACCGAAAAAGTAAGGGCGGAGGGCAGGAGGCTGGAATCCTTTGTGGCCAAAAGAGACCACACGTCAGAACTCACATCGAGCTTTATTCTTCATCTGCGTCTTCTGGAAAAAAACTACATGCTTTTCAGGGACAAAAAATCATTTAATGCGTTAAACAGCAAGCTCACTCAAATGAAAAAATTGACCCCTCATTGCTTCGAGTGTAATCCGTACATTGAAGCCATCCATAATCTTTTTGAAACGTATAAAAAAAGCGACGCACTGGTGGCTGAAATCCAGTTGACGGGAGACAGGCTTGAGGAGATTACACGGAGGATGGCCCAGAGGGAAAGACAGCGGATCGGCTCTTTTCTCACAAAGACGAAACTTCTCCTTGCCGCCGCCCTTGTTCTGCTGAGCACACTAGGGCCTCTGTTCGTGTATAAAACCGCCACTTATATAGTTGCTCCTATCATAAGACTTGCAGAAATTACAAAGAAAATATCCGAGGGGAACATGACCCTGAGAGCACCGCTCAGGGAACACGATGAGACATATTTCCTTGCAACATCTTTCAATACAATGCTGGACAAGCTGCAATTGACTTACAACTCGCTTGAAAGAAGCATCGAACTTTTAAATGAAAAACAGGCCCAGCTCGTAGATTCCGAGAAGCGCGCCTCAATAGGACTGCTTGTCGCAGGCGTCGCGCATGAATTAAACAATCCTCTTTATAACATCTCGCTGACTGTCGACGCGATGAAAGATGAATTGAATGAGCTTACAGAGGAAAAAATTTCCGAGTATATAGAAGACATCTCATCGCAGAGTAAACGCGCCCACGATATTATTGATAATTTACTCGACTTCGCCAGGGCGCGAAAATCCACTGAAATGGAAAAACAGAATATTGTCCGCATCGTGAAGGAATCTTTTAACCTGGTTGCCAACCAGATGAGAATAAACAATATAAAACTGGAGCAGGACCTCCCGGATGAGCCCCTGTTTATTAAAGGCAACCACAGCAAACTGGAACAGATACTTGTAAGTATATTTACAAATGCCATCCAGGCGATGAAAGGGAACGGCACGCTGCGCGTAAGCCTTGGGCCTGACCCGGAAAGCAATCGTATTGTCCTGAAAATAAGTGATAATGGACAGGGAATACCCGAAGAGGAAATCAGGAATATTTTTGAGCCTTTCTTTACAACCAAACCGGTTGGTCAAGGCACGGGGCTGGGATTATCTGTCTGCCGCAGCCTGGTGCGGGAGCATAACGGGGAAATTGAGGTTGAAAGTAAACTGGGTGAAGGTACTACCGTTACACTGAAATTTCCGCAATATAAAGAAGACGCCCAGTTCCGGTCCTCCAGCACAGAAGTCATGGAAGACTGAGCAGCGGCTGACTACTGATTACCGAAGCCGTTGTCCTTGCCGCAGTCAGGACATACCCATGTAATATTGTTACAAGTCATGCCCCAAAGGTTTTCATGCATACACTTCTGGCACATGGCAAAGCCACAGGAGCACGTCCATGCGAACCTGACAGTCTGTTTGCAGGCTATGCATACAGATTCCTTTTTCCTGTACCTCGGGAATGCTCTTGTCTCATCCGCGGCTTTAATTTTCGCCTGTTCAATTTTTTCCCGTGGCACCTTTCCTCCTCGTGCTGCTGAAATTGTACTAAACCGGGGATATGTCCCCGTTCTCCTGTCCGTTGTCTGGGTTGCCTTATTACCAAAGGCATGGTGATATTATAAGCTTTTTCTGACTTTTTCTACAGCTTCAACGGCTAAATGAGCGGTTTGACGGCGGGCGGGCGATTTTAAGCGTGTTCAGCCGCCGCCCTTTTGGCTTAACATAATATCATAATTTCGTTGACTTAATTGCCGGATTTAATTAGTATAAAGGTAAATAGCGTTACAAATTGTTGCATATATATTGCAATTTGAAACAACTTTTACCGGATGGCGTTATAACGGTGGATACTTTATCAGGTTATTATTGAGATTACAAACAGAGCCATATATTCAGTAAAGGAGGAAAGAAATTTGATTATCTCAACGAGGCATTCAAAAATTTTATTCATCATGGTACTACTTTCGATATCTATTTTGATTGCTGGAAATGTTTTTGCGTCAGCTGAACCATCGGCGGCACCGGAGGCAGTAGCGACAACGGCGGCGGAATCGCAGCATGTCTGGTGGTTCTGGCCCCTTGTCCTCTTTATTCTTTCTTTTGTTCTTGGTATCTTCGCTGTACTCGCTGGTGTTGGCGGCGGCGTCCTTTATGTGCCTATTGTTAGTGGTTTCTTGCCATTTCACCTTGATTTTGTGAGAGGGGCGGGATTGATAGTCGCCCTTACAGGCGCTCTGGCCGCGGGGCCGGGACTTCTCAAAAAGGCCATGGCGGACCTTAGGTTGGCAATCCCCGTAGCGCTGATCGCCTCGACCTGCGCCATAATCGGGGCGATGATTGGTCTGGCGCTGCCTACCAACGTAGTCCAGACCATGCTGGGAGCGACTATCCTTGGAATTGTTGTAATAATGATGAAGGCAAAAAAATCCGAGTATCCGGATGTCCAGAAATCCGACGCCTTATCACAGTCCTTAAGGATAATGGGCGTGTATCATGAGCCGACAGTAGGAAAAGATATCAACTGGAAGATCCACAGAACCCCCATGGGTCTTGTGCTGTTTGTTTTTATAGGAATAATGGCCGGTATGTTCGGACTTGGAGCCGGATGGGCGAATGTTCCGGTCTTAAACCTGGTGATGGGAGCACCCATAAAAATTTCGGTTGCTACCAGCAAATTTCTACTTTCAATAACAGATACATCGGCTGCATGGATATATCTTAATAACGGAGCCGTACTTCCATTAATGGTCGTCCCTTCAGTCGTCGGGATTATGCTCGGATCATTCATCGGGGTAAAGGTCCTTGCAGTAACAAAGCCCGCGGTAATAAGGATAATAGTCATAGTTGTGCTTGGAGTTGCCGGCTTAAAGGCCCTTCAAAAAGGGCTTTGGCCCGACCTGATGTAGCAATGCAGTGGACATTATTAAGGACAGACAAAAGAGACCGGACAAAGCATATTAAAACTAAAGATAAAGGAGGGTAAAATGGCTGCAAAAGCGACGGAAGAACAACTTCTCTATGCAAATCTTCTGAATAAAGGCATGTTGATAGGCCTGTTGGTGCTTATAATTACATTTGCAATCTATGCCCTGGGTATTTTAGCACCCAGGATACCTTTAGGAGAGGTTCAGAACTACTGGGTAATGCCTGTAAAGGACTATCTTAATGCAAGCGGAATGCATGCGGGATGGGCGTGGATTGGCAACCTCCACTACGGCGACATGCTTACCTTCATCCCTATTGCTTTTCTTTCCGCTTTGACTATTTTCTGTTATGTGGCCATTCTCCCAGGACTGATAAGGAAAAAAGACACAGCCTATGTAGTGATCGCCATCCTGGAAATAATCGTTCTGACCTTCGCGGCATCAGGGATTTTAGGAACAGGAGGTCACTAATATGGTAAAAAGAATACTGGTCGCAACGGATGGCTCTAAATACAGCGCGGGTGCCGCAAGAGAAGCCATAAACTTCGCAAAAAAATGTGAAAGTCAGCTTTACGCCATGTCGGCAATAGAGATTAACCCGGAATTTTTTGCGTTGGCGTCCCCACTGTTTGAGAAAACTGAAAAGGCGATAAAAAAACATCTTGAAAGAATAAAGGCCAGGGCGGCCAAAGAAAATGTAGAGTGCGAAATTATTATCAGGGAAGGTGAAGCACCATACAGGCTGATCATTGAAGAAGCGGATAAAAAACAGGCTGACATAATCGTAATGGGAAGGCGTGGAAGAACCGGACTCACCCGGCTTCTTATGGGCAGTGTTACAGCACGGGTTATCGGTCATACCCCTCGTAAAGTTCTTGTTGTTCCAGGGACTTCATCTATTAAGTGGAGAAATATTGTGCTTGCTACAGATGGATCAAAGCACAGCCGGACTGCGGCGGAATAAGCAGTAAATTTAATAAAACACTACTGTAAAACCTGCACTCTCAATGTGATATCCGTAATTCAGAAGAGCGCAACAAAAGAAAGCATTCAAAGACATGAAAACGCCCTCAACAAGATCAAATCAAATGCTGAAGAAGAGAGCATTAAGGTGGATACCGCACTTGTAAAAAGCAGGCCTCCCGAATCCATCCATGAAGCGATAATAGAATATGCAAAAGAAAAGAAAGCAGATATCATAGTCATGGGAAGTCATGGCCGCACCGGCATAAAAAGGCTTCTTATGGGTAGTGTCGCGGAAAGGGTCATCGGGCACACAACCTCTTCCGTGCTTGTAGTAAAACCTTAACATACCAGGACACGGTTTTCATATGCCGTTTCCACGTCTTCGCCGGGGAAATTCAGAAAGAATTGGCGATTTCGGCGAATTCCGCAAGGCTTAATGTCTCGGGCCTCCTCCGGGGATCTATTCCGGCGCTGACCAGTCTCTCCCTGATACCGCTAAAACTTTTCAGGGAATTCGCAAGGGTCTTTCTCCTCTGTGAAAATGCAGTTCTTACGAGTCTTGCGAAGAGCTTCTCATCTCTTACGCATATGGAAGGACTTTCAAGGACTTCAATGTGAAGCACGGCCGAATCAACACGCGGAACAGGCCTGAATGCCTCTTTGGGAATAATGAATTTCAGTTCAGGTCTTGTATGATATTGGACCATTATAGAGAGGACGCCGTAATCTTTCCCCCCGGGCGCTGCGACAATCCTTTCGGCGACCTCCTTCTGTACTGTCAGCGTCATTGTCTTCAGGCTCTTTCCAGCCTCCAGAAGTCTGAATATTATCGGGGTTGTGATATAGTAAGGGATGTTTGCAACGACCCTGAAATCGCCGATGCTTTCGAACGGGAATTTCAGGGCGTCGGCGTGTATTAACTCTACGTTATTATACCCTGCAAAGCAGATTTTTAACTTTTGGAACAGATTGTCATCAAGTTCGATCGCCACCAGCTTTTTTGCCTTTTCCGCAAGCATCCTTGTGAGCCTGCCCGGGCCGGGGCCGATCTCGACAACTACATCTTCCCTGGTGATCCCGGCAGCCTCAATAATTCCGGCGAGGATTGAAGTATTGTAAAGGAAATTCTGGCCTAGATGTCTGCCTGGCATTCAGATTTTCAGCCTCAACGCCAGCTTTATCGCTTCAAACATGCTGGAAGGGTTTGCCTGGCCTTTCCACGCAATATCATATGCCGTTCCATGGTCGGGAGATGTCCTGACAAAAGGCAATCCGACGGTCACGTTCACTCCTTCATCAAAGGCCGTCATCTTAAGTGGAATCAGTCCCTGGTCGTGGTACATGCAGACGATAATATCCAAATCTCCCTTGTACGCCCGGTAAAAGACCGTATCAGGAGGATAAGGGCCTTCAGCCGGAATCCCCTCTTTTACAGCCTCTTCAATAGCCGGTCTTATCACTTTTCCTTCTTCATCGCCAAAGATGCCTGACTCACCCGCATGGGGATTTAATCCCGCCACGGCAATCACCGGATCATTTATTCCGATCATACCGCATGCCTTTTTCGCCAGGCGTATGGTCTTCAGTACATTGTCCTTTGTGATCAGATCGGGCACGCTCCTGAGAGAAGTATGTATTGTGACGAGTATGACCCTTAAAACACCTCCGACGAGCATCATTGCGTAGTCCCTGGTTCCTGTAAGCCCGGCCAGCATCTCTGTATGTCCCGGCCAGTGAAATCCGGCCATCTTCAGCGCCTCCTTCGATATCGGCGCGGTGACAACGGCATCAACACTCTTTACGGCTGCAAGCTCAACAGCTTTCTTTATAAAGCTTACACAGGCACTGCCGCCTTCCGGCGTGGCTTTTCCCCTGGCAAAATCCGCTGTCCCTCCCGTCTCGATAAGATCAATAAATCCCGGAGTTGGATCAGCTTCCCCTGGATCGTCAATTATATGGAGTCTTACCGGCAGGCCAAGGAGCTTTATCGCCTCTTCCATAACAACACGGTCTCCGATGACTACAGGAGTACAGCACTCGTTTACTTCAGCAAAAGAGAGCGCCCTTACAATAGTTTCCGGTCCGACACCACCGGGATCTCCCATTGTTATAGCCAGCTTTTTCATGCCGTCGCAATATCCTTATTTTTCAAAAAATACCATGTTTAGTGCAAACCGGATTTACTCGAAAGCGCGTCAGATCTCCATATTTCCCGCAAAGCATTTACCTGACTACTATCTTACCATAAGACTGTAATTAAACAGGCAGGGCTCAAAAGCGGAAGAGCTCTTTGTTCAGTCCTCATTATCCTCGTAATAGCTGTCTTCGTCCTCCTCATCGCGATAGTTTTTCATCCGGATTCTGAACTTCAGATAACCCAGGACCGTCAGCAATGCCGCCATAAAGAACAGAAGCCATGAGAAGTGGCCCAGGATATAAGAGAATAATGGGTATCCCCCGGCAAGGCTCTCCTTCCAGTCGGCTTCAAGCCTGTTAAGGGAAACCGACAGGTTTTCTTCTACCGCCTGCTCGATCGTATGTTTTTTCCGGAGGCTTTCCAGCACTGAAAGCAGGCCATCCTCGCCATATTCACGAATGATAAATTCGACGAAACTTTTACTTTCCTGGTATGCCAGGATAAAGCGCCCCGGCTGCCTTGGGAAGGCAGATGAGAGGTCCCTCAGAGGAATAAGTCTGTCCGTAAGCGCCGCCTGTTTTAACATATCCGTACTCTCAGGACTGATGATCTCGGAAATCCCTCCGCTCGCCCATTGGGCGACACCCTCATTCAACCATTTTGGCAGGTAAGGGGCCTGAATATTCCGACCCAGCAGCAGATGTGACAACTCATGCACAAAAGTGGCCTGAAGGTTGACAGGTGTTCTGTACATTTTTGAATGATCCATCACAATAAGCTTTTCCCGTGATACGGCAAAAGCTGTAACAAGGTCGTTTCCGACACGCTTCTGGAATTCAGCGTTACGGTGGATCAGCACCACAGTGGGGACAAAATCCACCTTCCATCCGAGCTTCTCCTCCAGGTCGGCCCTGATCTCCGGGTAAGCGGCCACAATCTTTCCGGCTGCATTTTCGAGCTGGGGGTCAAACCGGACAACTACTTCAGGGCTTCTGTATTCCCTGAAATTCCCGGCCAACGAAGGTGTCGGGCATGCGGTTATAATTAATAAAAAAAACAGGATTTTCATAGGCATTGGATATCGAAAACCTCCTTAAAGCACTATCCTCTGCTCAGCGGTATAGACATTCATTCTGTCGCGGCGCAGAAAGCCGACTAGTGTAACACCTGTTTTTTCCGCGATTTCAACCGCAAGGCTCATCGGCGCAGCCCTGCTGACCAGAACGGGTATCCCGCATCCGGCACATTTCAGTACTATCTCCGAAGACAGTCGCCCGCTCACCAGCATCATCCTGCTGCTGAAAGATATGCCCTCAAGGACAGACGCCCCGATCACCTTATCCACGGCATTATGCCTGCCTATGTCCTCGGCAGACGTAATAATCTTTCCGCCGTCCGTCAGCGCGGCGCTGTGGACTCCACCGGTCAGCCTGAAGATTTCGGACATCTTCTGAAACTCACTGAATATTTTTCTGACGGTTTCGGCCTTAAATGATATGCCGTCTGATATGACCGTGTCCGGAACAGCCCTCATGAAGGTCATCCCGCCAGCGCATCCGGAGGTTATAGTCGCCTCGCCTTTCCTGATGCTACCTGCCGATGGGATATCAACATGTATCTCATCACCACCATATTCAATATTCATTTCTTCCGCGCACCATTCGCCCGTTATCAATCCTTCACTGTGTATTATTCCGACAACCAGCTCCTTAAGCATTAATGGAGTGCAGTAAAGATTGATCGCGTTTTTGCCGTTTATCGAAATCTTCAGTCTTTTTTCGACCGCTATTAAATCCCCGGCCTCTTCCGATAAACCGGACCTGATCCGCCGTATCTGTATATTCTTATATGCTTCCATATTTTTCCAGCCGTTTCACCCCTTAACCCATACGTCAGCTTGACTTTAAACGCCCATGATTCTTATTATTTTATAGTCGGGGCGTAGCGCAGCCTGGTAGCGCGTACGGTTCGGGACCGTAAGGTCGAAGGTTCGAATCCTTTCGCCCCGACCATTAAAATTTTCGCATATTTATTGCAGCGACTACAATATTCATGATAGCAGTTAATATTTTGTTATGCCAACCAGCCCGATGAAACTCTTGATGGAAGACTCTGAGGAGATCTGTCTTTTAATGCCCTGCAATGTCTGTAATACAACCAAACCCTGCCGAACGACGAACATATTTCATCACCGCTTGTCTCCATCATGGGTAATCGCCTCTCAGCATAAAAAAAGATAAAAAAACGTTGAACTGACGTTTGGAAGCGGTAAACACACACTTTGTCGCAAAGCGGTTTCTGGCAAGAGTTTACGGAGGAAGGGCAAAACAGGCGTGCACCTACTCCTCCGAGGCCGGTTTTGGCAGTGCCGATATGCTTAAAACGCTTGCTGGTAGTAGGATTTTCAGCTTATTAAAGACCTCGGAGCCTGATTGTGCTGAAATATAATTTCTTCTACTTCATCTACATGTTCATGGAGAAAATCTATGGTTTCATCCATATAGACGAATTTACACTACCTAACCCGGGGTCACCTGCATCGCTGAGTTCTAGCGTATATAGAGTATTGACACTCCAGGCCAAGGAACCCGCCCCAATTGACGTCCGCCCAATCTCCGTTCACCCCGCATGCTGGTATGGATGTTGTAAAAATGGCCCCGTCCCATCCATCCTTGCAGAGTATCCAATCTACCATGCTATTCCACTGTTTCGACTCTGACCCGTCACAGTTGTAGTCGAATGAAGGATTTCCATTCAGATCGGTGTAGGAATACCAATAGTACGTCGTCTGTCCCGGATAAACGCTACTGTTGTTATCATTACAATCACCTCGTGCTTCCGTATAACCGTCGCCATCACAATCTTAGATGCAGGTGCAGATTATATCTCCATTACTATCGAAACCCTTGACCACTTCCGCTGATGGGCATGTCTGCCCTGCAGGGCCTGCTCCCGGCTCACCCTGGATACCCTGGATGCCTTGCTCGCCCTGAGGACCCTGGATGCCTTGAATACCCTGGATGCCTTGCTCGCCCTGAGGACCCTGCGGCCCAACGGCTCCGATAGTTATGTCTAAAGAATCCCACTCCTCATGACCAAAGCCTTCCCTGTTTTCATGTCTTAACTTACTCACCACAAGCCGGTACGTACCCGGCTCCAGATTGTCCGGCAGTATCGCCACAATATAATCGCCGGTGGATTCAGTGATCCCCAAAATAATCCCATCCAGCGAGACTTGCGGAGATTCTCCAAAGGCGGAACCGTTTATGGTAATGGTATCCGGGTCCCAGGATACAAAGGCATTGAAAATCCGAAGCTCGTCATCCTCCTTATCGGCATGGGCAGAGCTACCGAAAACAAAAAACGTCAATCCTATTACCGTAATGACTGCAAAACATTTTCTTAATACGTTCATGATAAACCTTTCTTTCCCCAAATCACCTGGGTGC
>JAYWMP010000076.1:0-6036 GCA_035873255.1 Nitrospirota bacterium | reverse complement strand
CAGCAGGCGGATATATCGATGCGTGGTGTACACGATGCAAACTGGAATTAGTCCACACAATTGTCGCTATGGTAGCTAATGCTCCCAAAAGAGTTAAATGTAATACTTGTAGTTCACTGCATAACTTTCGCCACAAACCATCTGAACAAAAAAAGATAAGACCAAAACGCCCTGCTAAAAAAGCTAAATCCCGGGAAATAAAGTATGACGAATATATGTCCCGATTAACAGATGGTGATCTTTCCGGCGCCACGAAATACAGGATAGATGGAAATTTTGAAAAAGACGAGACGATAGACCATTCCAAGTTCGGGATCGGGATAGTTTTGTATGTGATTCAGAACGATAAAATAGAAGTTCTCTTTAAGGAAGGCCCCAAGCTGCTCGTCCAGAACAAAGAATCAGTCTGAATCACAACGATTTAGCCCGTTCAGGCACAGCTTGATTAAACCTCGAAATTTTTTCTCCGTTAAGCATTCGATGTCAACAGCCGCCAGGAGGCGGTTTGGGCAACTACTTAGAGTCTGTTTATAAATTGCCATTTTAAATTTTTGTCTTGCCCAAAGTCAGTAATCGGGCATCCAGAAGGCATTGAAAACACTGGATTCTCGATGTAAGTCTTCGCGCGAGTCGCGTCGACCGGCTTAAGGACTGCCGGAATGACAGATAAAGAGGCTGAGTTTATGGACGGACACTACTTAACATACCCCAATGATTGCAGTTCCCTGAGTGTTTTCTTATCAAGTACTACTTCCCGTCGTTTGACATCCCGGTCGGGTTTGGTTGCCGCCATCCAGTCAAGCAATTGTGCCTGAAACGATGCGGTAAGTTCAGGGTAGTCCAAAGCAATATTCCGCATCTCGCCTGGGTCTGCCTGAAGATCATAGAATTCTTCACTCTGATCGATCGGCGAGTAAATGTACTTAAATTCATTCGTACGCATGGCTATGTCGTCCGCCCGCGCACTAAAGGCTGGATTTTTCTTGTCCCTCTTTTGCGCCGTCAAGTCCCTGCCCTCTATCGGTCGGGCAACAAAAAGTCCAACCTGTCTCAGGATAGTCGGCATAATATCGATGATTTCGACCTGTTCGTCCACTTTTCTCTGGTAACAATTGGGCCCTGGACAGGGGAATTTGATGATTAGCGGAACACGCAGGAGCACATCATAGAGTGATGTTCCATGGGTAAAATGACCATGCTCCATAAACTCCTCCCCGTGATCGGCGGTCAGAATGATAAGCGTTTCATCATACAAGCCGCGGGATTTCAGTTCCTTGATCAATTTACCGATTTCAGCATCAAGAAATTGGATCTGCTCGTCATATGCGTCACTCATATGAGTAACAACCTCGTCATCCAGTACAATCCCGCCATGCTGAGCCTTAGCAATGATTTCCCGACTGTTATAGTCAACACTGGACGGCAGACCGCTATACATGCCGGCGAAAGGCGGCGGAGATGAATAGGGCCAGTGTACGTCGATATAATGAAAATAGGCAAAAAAGCCCTGTTCATGACCATTGAGCCAATTAAAAAAACGGTTATGTATCTTCGGAGCACTAATGGAATTTTCGTCAGTGAGTCCCATTTCATATGTTTCGAATCCCTGAGCAAATCCAAATCTTGGCAGGAGATGTACATTACAGCCCAAAGCAACAGTATTATAGCCGGCATCCGCCATAACTTCCGCCAGTGTCGTCAAGCCCGGCAGTAAAACATCGACCCTGGTTGCACCTTTATCATCGGTGCGGCCCCATGCGCCGCTATCAATACCGTGCTGATAAGGATAAAGAGCCGTGAACAGGGATGCGACTGAGGGCTTCGTCCATGAGGCGGGAGCTACGGCCTGAGTAAAGATCCAACCGCCGTCACGAAGCAGTGCATTAATATTCGGACTGGTCGAACGGTAATATCCATAAGCTCCCAAACGCTCATACCGCAAGGCATCCACAAGCAGAATGATAACGTTGGTTCTCGGGGCTTTCCTGGATGGTGCAACCAACAGATCCGCCCCCTGAGTCAATCCAAGAACAAGGCTCACAAACACGATGGGCGCCCAACCCTGGAGCCACCGATAACCACGCGGCAAGGAGGTCTTCACTAATGGCATGCTTAATACCATAACGGTATACCAGAGACCTGCCCCCAGTAACGTAAGGCCGATATTGGCGGCTATACTCGGCAGTTCGAAAAAACCGGGAAGGTAATAGCGGTTCAGGTATAAACCTGCGCCCAGATAGAACGCCACGATTGGTACGGCTGTGACGGCCCCTATCAAAACCCGCCGCTCACTAGCCAACCGAGCGCCAAACCACACGGCAATGGCCGCCGCCGCTGCTATTACAGCCCCACCTAATGCTCCCCATAAAGTCCACATAAAGGTTCTGGCTGCGATGGTTTTTACGGCAAGATGCATCATCCCCTGGCCGAGGTATTCATTCTCCAGAACTACCCATATGGCAGTTACCAGGCAAATGATGTTACCCACAAACAGACCAAGAGCAATAATCGTTAAAATCTGACGTGTCGAGGATTGAGTATGAAGCCGGCTCATTGAAAAACTCCTTACTTGCTGATAAGTAACCGTCTTTTCAGATGCGCTGCATTATAACAGGAAAATCGGGGATCCAGCAACAACATACGAGAACCAGAGACAACAACAGACCAATCTTAACAGCCACCATCCAAGCTATTTTTGATCCAAAAATGCTTATCCGTATTGTGCATTCGACTTTAAATCTTGCCACCAGGTTCTCAGTTATCAGCCCGCACCGCTTTACAAGGGGTGCTGTTATCTTAGTGAATAGCCGTAGTTATCGTAAATAAAGTGGCCAAGGATGGCATAGGATTCCATACCCCAAGCGTCAGGAAGAGGCCAATATGGCTCACCTTCTTTCAGCGCCTTTATTGCCGCGTCATCAAGCGCCTTGTATCCTGAAGTCCTGACAAGTTCCACAGCCCCCAGCCGACCGTTTTTCTTTATCACAAATCGTATCTTCAGATCTCCGTAAATCCCCCTGATGCGGGCTTCGGGCGGATAAACCCATATGCTTTCGATCTTCGTCTTCAGCTTCTTCATATATCCGGCATACCTGTATTTTTTTGTATCGAATGTAATGGCATTGGCGCTCTTCGCGGTCCCGTCAAATCCGCCGGTATCATTTTTCGCGATATCTCCTATTACATCTGTATCAAACAGACCCTCTCTTCCCAAAAATCCCGGTTTTGGCAGCTCGCTCGGCCTGCCTGCCGCATCCTTATTCTTCCCGCCACCCGTCTCCGGATATACATTTTCAGGCAGCGGTCTTCCGGTATCTTTACCTTCACCAGGAACAACTGGCTTTTCAGCAGACAGGTCGGGCCGCGGGTTTACCCGGGAGAACAGCTTTTTCGATCGATTTATTTTCTTTGCTGGTGGGATCGGGTGAACAGGCCCCTCTTTTGTCTCGGGCGGTCTTTCTTCAGCCCAGGGTATCTCGCCGGGAGAGACGAGCATGGCCGTAATCCCGTCCTGCTGTTTTTCTGTCGCAACAGGGACAAAGTAAACGCCGTACAGTATAATTGCATGGGCCAGGACTGAAAAGAGAAGAAACTTCTTTAGCGTCACATTAAGATCTTTCCCGAAAGTTTGAAGTAATGGGAGATTTTTATTTTTTCCTGTCTATCTGAAGCCGGGAGGCGACCGGAAGTATATCTCCGCCTTCCAGACGGAAACATTTCCATTCCTATAATACGCCGATATTTTAAAGAAAAATCGCCCGCTGCGCCAATTATCATCAAGTGATAAACCCGCACCAGTCCCAGCTTGACTCTTATAGCTTTAATCGAAAGACGCCACGCCCTTGTGTATCCCGTCGGCTGCCAGGAAGCTGAATGCGCCGTCTATAATAAATCTGAATTCCAGCTTGTACTCGCCTGAACCCCCGGTATGCTCTCCGTTATACACTTCCCCGGCGCTCAGTTGAATTCACCCTCCTAATTGCTGGTGTTCAGGAATACGCACGGTGAACACCGGGCAAGGGACATTTCTTGAAATCTGTTCCACAGTGCTGCCGAATACAACCCTGTCAATCCCTTTTCTTCCATGAGTTCCCAGTACGATCAGGTCTATATGCTGGTCCTTGACGAACCCGGTTATCTCTTTATAGGGCACGCCGGTTAATACAACATGTTCGATTTCCTTTACCCCCTTCATCTCTTCAATATAACATTTTTCGAGTTGTTCCCTTGCGGCGACTTCCATATCCTTGTATATTGAATCCAGCGATATATGAGGGACGTACCACCCTGTAGTGTTAGCAAAATCGTAAATCACATGAACTAAATAGAGTTTTGCCCCATAGTGTTTCGCCAAATCCACGGCATAAGGCAGTGCGACAGCCGAACCCTCCGAGAAGTCCGTAGCATAAACAATTTTCTTGATCTCCATTTTATACCTCCTTTAGATGTTTTGCTGCCAGTTCAGGTGAGGTCGGCAGAACATACAGACCTGATCCCCACTCAAACCCGCTCGTTCTTAAAAGTCTGGGCATTATCTCTAAATGCCAGTGAAAATCCTCACCGAGGGTATGCCAGTGGTCTTTCCTCGGTATTCTGTTGGGTGCTGAATGGATATAATAATTGTATGAGGGTACGGCGAATGATACTCTCAACTTCTTCAAAATAATAGAAAGAATACCGGCCATATCTGCAATTTCGTCCGGCTTAATGTCCTGAAAGGCGCAATTATGTTTTTTGGGCATTATCCACGTCTCAAATGGAAACTTCGAGGCATAAGGACAGAATGCCAGAAATTTCTCTGTCTCGAGAACAACCCTGCTCCCGGCCCGCGTTTCTTCGTTGATAATGTCGCAGAAAACACATCTGTCTTTATACGCAAAATAATGCTTCGCCCCATCAAGCTCTTCCTTGACCCGCTTCGGTATAATCGGGGTCGAGGCAAGATGGGATATCGGATGAGAAAACCGGGCTCCCGCTTCCCTGCCTTCATTTTTATATATAAAGGTATATCTGAAGCGGGGATCCCTGTCAAGATCGACCATCCTGTCCCTGTAAGTCGTCAGCACCCTCGACATCTGTTCGATACCCATATCCTCGGGGTTAACAAAATGTTCGGGGGACTCGATGATGATCTCATTTGCGCCGATACCATTCATCTTGTCGTACATACCCTCTCCTTTTCTGCCAAGATCGCCTTCAACCTGAAAAATAGGATCAAGACTGGGTATCACCCTTGTCCACCACTGCCGGCCCGTCCGGTCTCCGCCACAGCTTGAGATCGACATTATTTCAGGAGGTGTTTCTTCTTCCCGTCCCGGACAGAAGATACACCTTTCTTCAGGTTCATCGTCAGGGGGCAGTACATATTCAGAGGGCTTTAAGGAATTGTTTAATACTGCAACCCATCTCCCCAGCAACGGGTCTTTCCTTAATTCATGCGGACCGATTGTTTTCATAAAGTATTCTTAAACCTTCAAATATCAGATTCTTATTAATATTATGAGGTCTTTGAATAAATTTATCCATAATTCGCCCGTATCCGCCGGTAATTATGGCATTAAATTTACAGCCCGCCTCTTTTTCCATCTCTTCCAGCACCCTTTCCACAGCTCCCGCCGTCCCATAAAAAAGACCGGATTTAATGCATCCGGCGGTATCTTTTCCCAGGGCTGAGGAGGGCGGCTCCATTGCAATCTTCTTCAGCACCGACGTCCCTTTATCCAGTATATCATTCATCAGCCCAAGGCCGGGCATGATAGATCCGCCGATGTAGTTCGCATGCTGATCAACAGCCGTGACCGTTGTAGCTGTCCCAAAATCCAGAACAGCTACAGGGCTTTTATAAAGTCGGTAAGCCCCGGCGGCGTTTGCTATTCTGTCAGTCCCTAATTCTTCGGGGGCGTTGACCTTAAATGCCAGACCTGTATTAATTTTATGGCTTACCATTAATATTTCCGCCTCTTTTTCGGTCAGTTTATTAAACGCTTCGTTAAAAACAACGGTATGGCCTGGAACCACGGATGATATTATAACGCT
>JAYWMP010000045.1:0-8566 GCA_035873255.1 Nitrospirota bacterium | reverse complement strand
AACCATCTTTACCTCAGTAATTTTCATCTTGCTCTTCAATTCCTGAAAAGGCAGAGGCGGAAGGTTGATTTAACAAACCTTACCATGAAAAACGCTTAAAATCTTTTTAGAAAGGAAGTCGGCAATGAAAGATTTAAAAACCAGAATCACGGATCTCGGACTCACGGAAGAAGAAGCAGCTCTTTTAACCCCGAATGCCCAAAATTTAACGCTGGGCGATTTGGTGAATTTACGCATTTTCGCTAAAAAGTCCGCGGAAAAGGGGAAATCGGAAGACGAAATCGTTAATGATTTCGCTGAAAAAACCGGGCTGCAATTGACAATCAGTGATGTACATTCTTTCGAGGATGCCTTTGATCATTACGACAAAAGGCAGGTTGAAGTTACAGGTGACGCATGCTGCTGCTGCACATGCACGCCGTGCTGTTGCTGTACCGCTTAATAAATAACGGATGACAATCAGGATAACGGGGACGCGGGATGTTAAACTCACGTCCCCGAACTTTGTATAATCATGAAACATAATATAGAAAAAAATCTCAGAAGTGGAACTTCATGACCCCCAAAATGCTTTTGATATATCCAAACCGGAATGAAGAAATAATTTCTTACGCCGACACCGGAGCAATAACTGAGCCTTTAGGTCTGGAATACCTTGCAGCCGTGGCAAAAGAGAACTTTTTCGATGTCCGCATTTCAGATCTCAGGTTTCCCGGTATAACACTTGAAGATACCCTGAAGCAGTTTAAAGCGGATATAGTCGGTATCACCGGGCTTTCCATGCATGTTTCAGGCATATTGGAGATCTGCAAAAAAATCAAGGAATTACTGCCGGCCTGTAAAATCCTCATCGGGGGTCACCACGCAACAGTTATGCCGGAAGATTTTTTCGTAGATGAAGTCGACGCCGTGATAATTGGTGAAGGCACGCGGACACTTGACCTGATTCTTAAATCTCTGCTCAATGATACTTTCCTGAAAGGCATTTCCGGAATATGGCTCCGTGACAACGGCTCATTTGTCTGCCGCGGCAGTCAGCCTGTTCCTTCTCTTGACGATCAACCCATGCCGGCCCGTGAGCTGAACACTGAACACAGAAAACATTACTTCATCGGCCAAATGAAACCGATAGCCCTTATCAGAACGTCTTTAGGCTGTCCATTCCGTTGTTCTTTTTGCGCTCTATGGAAAGTTACCGGCGGTAAATACCATACACGACAAAATGATAATATAGTAAAAGAGCTGGCTGAAATCCAGGAGCCTTTTATCTTCCTGGTTGATGATGAGCCTTTCATCTATCCGGAGCGGATGGAAAAACTGGCCAAGAGAATACAGGAGATGAATATCCATAAGCAGTATTTTGCATACTGCAGGATAAGCACCATAATTAAATATCCGCACCTGCTGAAAGCGTGGAGAAATATCGGCCTCGAAGGAGTGTTTCTTGGCATCGAAACTATTTTCTCCGAAGAACTCAGGGCTTATAAAAAAGGAATCGCCTTACACGAGATCGAACACGGTCTGAAAATCGCCAGAGAACTTGGGTTGGAGGTCTCGGCGGGGTTCATTGTTAATACAAATTATACTGAACGTAATTTCCGGCAACTCACCAGATTTATTGAACACCATAAAATTGATACACCTCTGTTTTCAATCTTAACACCCTTACCGGGAACGGAACACCTGAAATCTTTTGATAAGATTACAAAACTCCAGTCAAATGGAAGACATGCCTGGCATTCCTTTGACCTGCAGCATCCGGTCACCAGGACTGTTCTGGCCGAAGACAGATTTATGGCCGAATATACAAAATTGCGCAATACATTTGCATCCTACGAAAACTTTTCCGGGATTACATCCAAATCCGCGGATTTGCAGAACAGCAATACATTACAAGATATATCATTAGCAATATGTGATCAAATATCGAAGGGAGCCTAAAATGAATGAAACACAGATAATCAGAGCGCTGCCGGTCCTGCTGATATCAACCGTCAATGGAGTGAATATTATCCGGGGGAGCGTAGAAATCAGTATTGTCGGCGATGATGCCGAAAATATCGTAAAGGGCATACTCAGGGCCGCCGATGGAGAGGGCGCAACCCGTGAGAAGATCGTTAGCATTTTCGCGGAGCCGGACCACCCGGCAGTGAATAAGCTGATCGACCACCTCATAAACAGAAACATCCTGGTAACAAATAAAGCTGCCGGGATTAAGCCCGAAAGCAGCCTGGATGTTTTTTACTGGCACTTCGGGGCCGATGAAGCTCATGTGAAAAAAAATCTGAACAGCTATCATCTCTCGATTGCAGGAGTTAATCTTATATCAAAACAATTAACCATCTCCCTTCTGGAGTCAGGAATAACAAATTTCAGCATCATCGATGATCCGCTTCTGCGTAATTCGAGAATGTTTAATGAAGACATGCCGGACATGAAACTGTGGCCTTTTCCGGAATACCAGCCTGTATCTTATCAAACATGGAGGAAGACGCAACCCGACACGGACTGTATCATCGCAACCTCTGATTTCGGTGTCAGTCCCGCGATAAGTGAGTGGAACAGCTTCTGTCTGGACATTAAATGCAACTTCATGCCTGTTGTACTTGAAAGATTGATCGGCTACATAGGGCCGTTCGTACAACCCGGAGAAACAGCATGCTATGAATGCCTCCGCTTGAGGGAAAACGCAAACATGATAGATTTTGAAGCAAGACGCCTCTCGGAATTCGCCGCCTTTGACAGACAAAAGGTAAACGGATTTCACCCCTCGATGGCATTTATTCTTGCCGATGTGGCGTTAATGGAGTTGCTCAGATTTTATAGCGGGATTATGCTACCCCAGATGGGAAATTTAATAGAAATAAAAATGCTGGTACCTGAAATGAAATCACGCAAGGTGCTCAAACTGCCTTTTTGTCCAGTCTGCGGCCCTCTGAAAAACCGAACGGAAAGCAATATCAAGATACACAGTTTTTCGCCCTCCTCCGTTTTAAGCCAACCTGCTTTTCATAATAAAAACCATACGACATAACAGGAGGGGAATCATGGAACTACGCAGAATTTTTGATATTATTGATTATCTTCTGGATGATAAAGCAGGAATTATCCATTCCATTACCGAACTCCCCAGGGAGGCCGGTAACCCGGATTTTTTCCATTATTATGCGTCCGCCTGCAACACCGGGGCTTTTTGTAACCAGAAAAACTTTGCGCATACCGGCGGCGCTTCTGTCCACAGGGAGATTGCGATCGCCAAAGCAATGGGAGAAGCAGTTGAAAGGTATTGTTCGGCCATCTACGATAAAAATCTCTTCCCCCTGGAATCATATGCATCGGCTTCCTTCGATTGCGCGCACCCGGACGAGTTCGCCATTTATAGCCCGGAGCAATACAGGGAGAACAACTTTGCGTGGAGTCGTTTTAATACTTCAACTTACATCCGCTGGACTCCGGCAGTGGATATACTGACAGGCAAACAGTGTCACCTGCCGGCCTCAATGGTCTATGTCCCTTACTTCTATGAAAAAAACACCCGCGAGACTCCAATCGCTCAGCCTATTTCAACCGGCCTCGCCTGTCATTGCAGTTATAGCGAAGCCGCCATAGCAGGCATTTATGAAACAATTGAGCGCGACGCATTCACAATTTTCTGGCAGGCCCAAACTTCTCCGCCACAATTGCGGGTAGAAACTCTCAGCGATTACAACTATGATCTTGTGAAGAGATTTGAGCGGGACGGATCAACAGTAACAATGCTGAATATAACAACGGATGTCGAGGTGCCGACTATTCTTTCCGTGTTATCCTGCCCGGAACCCGCTTCGCCCGCCATGGTGTTTGCGGCCGCAACTTCACTTGATCCTGAAGAAGCTGCCAGAAAAAGCCTTGAAGAACTGGCGCATACACGGCGTTATTCAAGATTAATCAAGACATATATGGACCCTTTTATCTGGGACCCACCGGCATATCATAATATAAAAGACCAGACAGGTCACCTCGCATTCTGGGCGGACCATGACAACAGGGACAAGGCGAACTTTGCCTTTGCCTCCGAAAAACGTATTGATTTCGGAGAACTAAAGGACCTGACGACAGGAACAGCAGGTGATAATTTAAAAAAACTCAGTTCCCTGGTGAATTCGTCTGGTCACAGGGTGTTAATCGCCGACCTGACCACATCTGATATTCGTGGTCTCGGCCTGTCTGTTATTCATGCCCTGATTCCGGGTTTTCATCCGCTTTATATGGGACATACCAACCGCGCCCTTGGTGGGACGCGTCTCTGGACAACGCCTCAAAAACTTGGGTACACAGGCATAACACCGGAATCCGGGGACAATCCATACCCGCATCCATATCCTTAGAAGGAGATTAAACATGACCAACGAAACGATCAGAAAATTACTTTCCCCTTCGGCAGACACAGATAACAACGTATGGGAGATTTTTCATGAAAATTCCAAAGTCGGCAGATACAGCTATCCCGTGCTGCCGGAATCTTTTATAGTTGCGCGAATGAAGGAAATGTATGAGTCTCTTCCCTACGATGAATACCCGAATATTGATCTTCCACGCAAGTTGACGCCACTCAGGCTATCTTTTGATGAAGCTATTCTCAACAGAGTAACTTCCCGAAAAATGGAGCCATGTGAATTGAGTATCGAAGACATCACAACCATTCTCCATTACTCATACGGCATAACCAGGGACAACCGGGATTCAAAGTACTCCAGGGCGTTTCGCACCGTCCCTTCCGGCGGCGCATTGTATCCTCTCGAAATTTATTTTCATGCCAGATACGTAAAAGAACTGGATAATGGCCTGTATCATTACAATCCGGTAAAAAACAGCATTCAGCGTCTCATCAACAAAGACTTGACGACCGATATTTCCAAAACCCTGACCTCAATTCAGAGTAATCTGGCGTTTGATACATCCCTGATGATTTTCATTACAGCCATATTCGAACGGGAGACCTTCAAATATGGTCCCAGGGGGTATCGCTTTGTCTTCCTGGAAGCCGGGCATGTCGCGCAGAATATTAATCTCACTACTACCGCGATGGAACTGGGCAGTGTAAATATATGCGGATACTTTGATCGGGAGGTGGATGAGCTGATCGGTCTGGATGGGATCAAACATTCCACAATATACATGGTTGGAATAGGCAAAAGACTGGAAGAATAAAAATGAAAAAAACAGTTAAAGTCCTGATCATTACCTTATCCGTTCTGGCAATAGTATTTGCCGGGGTTTCCCTGTTTATAAAATCATACCTGACCGATGAACGCATAAGGTCATTTGTTACAGAGGCGGCCGAAAAATCTCTAAACAGAAAGGTGAGCCTGGGCCGGATAAAGGTTAGCCTGTTCAGGGGCATCGTTGTAAGGGATTTTGAGATCAAGGAAGAGAACGGGGAAGATGTCTTTATAAAGACAAAGGATTTTATTCTTGAGTATCAGCTTCTGCCCCTTCTCTCGAAGCGGCTGGTTATAGACAAACTGAACATTACGGATCCCGAGGTCCATATAAAGAAACACCCTGACGGCTCGTTCAATTTTTCAGGCATGACAAAGGCCGACGACGCCGGGAATAAAGGGGGGGAACCTGGAGAAAAAACTTCATCCCTGCCTGTAACCCTGGCGGTAAAGGCCGTTTCGATAAAAAACGCGGTGATCGACTATTCCGAGCCGGAAGGCGATCTGAAAAACGTAAAACTCTCGATTAACGCGGCCCTGGACATTAAAGGACTTTCAAGAGAAGCCCTGGCGTCGGAAGGAAAATTCAGGATAAATATATTAGAGATCCTGCTAAAGGACGATCAGCGGCCTTTCGGGGAGATAAACATAGAGACAGCCTATGACATGGAGGTTGATCTGGCCGCGAAAAAACTTGACATCAATTCACTTGAGGCCGACATCATGGGCGTTCCGGTAAGCCTGAATGGTACGGTTGCGTATGATGAAGAGGCTGCGGTGCAAATTAATATCAATTCGCCGAAGATCGCGCTCTCCACTATAAAGGGAATATTTGCAGGATTCCTGCCCGAGGGTATGTCGCTTGGTGGATATCTGTCTCTGGATCTGGACATCAACAGACCGGCGTCAAAAAAAGGGCGGCTGAATTTATCCGGTCGGCTGGATATGAATAAGGTCTCTTTATCACAAAAAAACATTCACCCGGTCTTAAACGGTTCGGTGATAATCAAACCCGACAGTATAAAGCTTGAAGGTGTGAAACTCCTTTCAGGATCGTCCACGGTTGATATAACCGGGCGGATCAGGGACTACCTCGAATATCCGGATATAAGGATAGATATCAAGTCTGACATGCTCATCCTTGATGAATTGATTCCCGGAGCCACGGAAACAGAAGAAGCCAAAACACCTGTCCAGGCCACAAAAGTCCGGGAGGAACCCGGCCCGGTGGAACTCAAACTGACGGCCAGGGGGGATATAGATATAAAAAAGACCGTTTACAGGGGATTATCCATAACCAATTTCAGCGCCCGATATGAGCTAAAAGACAATATATTTAAAATAATAAAGATGCGCGGTGACACCCTGAGCGGAAATTTCACTGTCAGTTCCTCTCTTGACCTCAACAGAAAAGGGACCCGCTACAGCGTAAGCGCTGACATAAGAGGGATAAAACTCCAGGATGTGACAAAGGCCTTCGCACCCAAAGCAGAAGACAAACTTTACGGGACTGTCATTGCAACGGCTGAAATCTCCGGCGCAGGCGTCACAAAAGAGAACATAAAGCGCAATCTGAAAGGAAACGGACGGTTTTCGATAGCGGACGGAGCCATTAAAAATGATGACGTCGGCAGGGGTCTCCTGATGTTTTTGGGCCTGCGGGAATTAAAGGAGATCGAGATACAAAAGGCGGACGGTCGCTTTACAATAGCTGGGGGCATTATTAACCTGACAACTCTGATTACGAACAGGGATTTAATCCTGGACGCATCAGGCGCTATCGGACTGGATGAGACGCTGGATATCGGAATTAATGTCAGGGTCGCTGAAAGACTTGCGCCAAAACTGATCAGTCAGTCGGCCATATCCGGTTTTCTGTCCGAAGAAAAAGGCTGGAGCAGCATTCCGCTGAGAGTTGCTGGAACGCTGTCAAAACCGTCATACAGTGTCGACACCAGGACTATCGGGAAAAAAGCGGTCCAGAAATTCAGAAAGAAAGTAGCAGATGAATTATTAAAGATTCTTCCAGGGCGGAAAGAAGAAACCGGAGAGGCCGGGGGAAAAGAAAAAGGTTCACTCGATGGTCTGATAAAAGGTATTTTTGGGAAATAATTCGTGACCTCCCATTTCATTCCGGCCCTTCAGCCGGAACCTTCCGCTTGCCCGGGGAGGCGGTAAGCTGCCGGAAAGCCGGAATTACTGCCGCCCGGTTATGTTAAAATACATCCGGTAAAATTCAGTCCTCCGGAAACCCGAGATGAAGAGAAAAAAGAAAAAAACAAAGTTCAAGGTAAAGAAACGCTATTATATACTCTTTTTCCTGATACTTTTTCTGATCTCGGCATTCTTCAGTTATAAAGAATTCAGGATGGAGAATCCCGAAGAAAATGTGGGTGAGACAGAACGTAAAGAAGCCCTCCCGCCGAAAAACGATTTTAATCCCTGGAAGCGATTTAATCCGATGGAAGGACTAATGGAAGGGAAAAGCCCCCAACAGAACAACCTGGTTCAGCCCGGAACCGTGAAAAAGGCTTTTCCTCGTCCAAAAGTCGCCATAGTTATCGACGATCTCGGCACAAATAAAAAGGCCGCTTTACGTATTTTCAATATAAAAGCGCCTTTGACCTTATCAGTTCTCCCGCATGAAACCTATAGCACATGGATCGCAGGTGAAGGGCGGAGACGCGGGTATGAAGTTATAGGGCATATACCGATGGAGCCCCTGAAGCCTCACAATCTCGGCAAGGGGGCGATCTATACATGGATGACCGCTACGGAGATCCGCAAGACATTGGACGGCGACCTTGAATATTTACCTGGAATAAAGGGGATAAGCAATCATATGGGATCCGCATTCACCGAAGATGAAAGGGCCATGGGCATCCTGATGTCGGAGCTTAAAAACAGAAAAATGTTCTTCCTGGACAGCTTCACAACCGCGCGGTCGGCGGGTTTAAGGCTTGCCGGAAAATACGGTGTGAAGGCATTCAAAAGGGACATATTTCTGGATAACAGGGATGATCCCCGGCATATAAAGGCCCAGTGGGAAAAACTGATTGAGGTCGCCCGTAAAAATGGATACGCGATCGCACTTGCCCATCATAGAAAAAGCACACTGGATTTTCTGGAGAAAACCCTCCCTGAAAATGATGATGTCATAGTCGTGCCCCTTTCCAGACTCACTGTCTCCCGCTAAGACATTACAGCGCGTCTGAATAAATGGATCAGCCTATGTTTTTTTGTCATGCCCGGTCAACAGACTGCGAATAGATATTCCGGAGCGGACAATTCGCGCTTTCCTGACAAGGGACTACAGGATGTCTCCAAAGTCCGTCATCGTTGTGTTATGTAGATGCAACTCAATT
>JAYWMP010000065.1:0-16719 GCA_035873255.1 Nitrospirota bacterium | reverse complement strand
TTATTAAGGGTGGTCATACCTGTTTTCGGAGACATTATAATGCCGATGTAATTGGACAGTGAAGACAGCACCTTTGAAGCCCTGTCATGGAAGTAGTTGATATCTTTATTCAGGGTCTCCAGCCTCTTATATAACTCCAGGAGCAGCTCATCGTTCACATAATCCTTTCCAGTTATCAATGTATCGACATATAGCCTGTATCCGCTATCAGTAGGTATTCTCCCGGCGGAAGTATGGGGCTGACGCAGGTAACCCATCTCCTCCAGGTCGGACATTACATTGCGTATTGTGGCCGGAGAAAGTCCGAAAGAGAATTTTTTTGTTACAACCCTTGATCCGACCGGACCGGGCGCATTTATGTAACACTGTATAACCGCAAATAAAACTTTTCTGTTCCTTTCTCCCAGCATTGCTTAGCACTCTCCATGTTTGAGTGCTAATAATTTAGCAGGTATATACCGCAGGTGTCAAGTAGCAGGGACTTATTATGTCTTAACAATTCATTACTTATGGACAAAGGCAGAGTTAACCATCGCGCCGTCTGAAATTCATTGGAGGCCGCGGCAAGCCCTCTCTACCACTTCAATTTCCCGGACATAAGCTTTTTGTACAGGCCTTCAGGGACGAAAACGTGAGAATGTATCTCATCGTCATAGTATCTTGTCTCGATTTCACACTTTCTCTTCATCTCTCTTGGATTAAGACTTTTTGATCCTACCGCAAATGTCCACCAGTTACCGGGATAAGTGGCGATCGGCGTCGCATAGCAATCCACCACGGGGAAGACCTGCCCTAATACTTCCTGTGTTTCCCTGACAATCTCTTTATGCAGCAGTAATGATTCGCTGTGCGTGACAAAGAATCCGTCGTCCTTGAGGCAGTTACTGATTGACCTGAAAAACTCAGCCGTAAAAAGACTTTTCGCAAAACCGATGGGGTCAGTCGAGTCGACAATTACCGCATCGATATCATGACCACACTCTTTTATGAACTCCGCTCCGTCCATACACTTTATTTCGACACGGCTGTCATCAATGCTGCACGCCACCTGGGGGAAAAACTGCCTGGATGTATTTATGACTTCCTCGTCTATTTCAATAAAATAGACCTTCTCGATAGTGTCATGCTTGAGAACTTCCCTGACCGTCCCCCCATCGCCTCCGCCGATCACCACAACCTTTTTGGGGTTGGGATGAGCGTAAAGGACCACATGGGCAAGCATCTCATGATAAAAGAATTCGTCTCTTTCCGTAAGTTGCACAATTCCGTCAAGAACCAGTATTTTTCCGAAATACGGGTTTTCGAAGACCAGAATATCCTGAAACTTACTTCTGGATTTATAGAGTATTTTTTCTATGTCATAAGCATATTGAATATGCACAAAAGGCGCGATTTCGAAAAATTTCATCATTGGTGTAACCCCCTGGTTAAATTAGAATAGTTTCCGGTATCGAGAATCCGTTAAACTCCGAGGCATACGATACTGTATACGCCCCGCTTGAGAGAATCAGAATCAGGTTGCCGACATCAGGTTCGGGGAGCAATATGTCCTTATCTATGACATCGAAGCTGTCGCAGCTCGGACCGGCCAGCGTCCATTTCTTCTCCTGCCGTGAACTCTCCACAATATAACTGTATTTTATGCCGCCGATACTTTCCATAAGTCCGTTAAATATGCCTACATCGATATACAGCCAGTCCTCATCGGCCCTCTTCGCCTTTCCAATAACTCTTGATACGAAGACACCCGCGTCGCCCACGATCGCCCTGCCCGGCTCGATAAAAACTTGCGTATTCCCTGGAAATTTTTCGTATATCAGCCGGTTAACATTCCTGTCTATGGTTTCGATGTCTACAACGTCCTGTGTATAACGAATGGGGTATCCACCCCCTATATTAAGAACCGAGAGATTGACGCCCCGCTTTTCCGCCCTGTCCCAGAGGGTCTTCGCCTTATCCAGCGCCGTATTCCAGTTGTATATATTCCTGCACTGGGACCCGACATGAAACGTAATGCCCACGGGATTCAGGCCCTTCTTCTTCGCCATAACCAACAGGTCCTCTGCCGCGTCGACCTCAACCGCAAATTTCTTGCTGAGCGGCCAGTCGCTCCCTTCATTCGGAACCAGTAGCCTTACATAGACATTGCTTCCTGGGGAACAGTCACGCAGTTTTTCGATTTCGTCTACTGAATCAAAAGAGAAGTTAGAGATGCCGTAGCTGCTTGCCATCTCTAAAAACCTGAATGATTTTACGGGGTTGCTTGATATAATCCGCTCCTTTCCAACCCCGATGGAGGACAGGATATTAAGCTCGCCTTCCGATGCTATCTCAAAACCTATACCAAGACTGTCGATCAGCTTCAGTACTTCTATATCCGGATTCGCCTTAACCGCATAAAAAACCCTTGAGTTCTTTATCCTTTTGCCGACCAAAGCAACCTTCTCGATGATCTTTGCCCTGTCCATTAAAAGATACGGCGGCTCGGTCTCTGAATCCTCCAGATACCTCAAAACCTTCCGAATGGTCGATTCTGAAGCGATCTCTGAATGTAATTTATTTATGCTGAATCTCTGTCCCATCTTCCGCCTTCCACTTCTTATTTCTGTCTTCTTGCCATCAGAAGTCTTTTCGCTACGCTTCTGACCGCCTCGGAAACATTCCTGTTTTTTTCCAGTATCGAAATATCCTTGCGCTTCAGGTGGCTTACCAGTGAGACGGAAATCCCTGGCGGGGTCTTGGGGTTTGTCACGAGGGCCTGAGTAATCGCGTAGTTCTTGACCCATTCCCTGTTCTTTGATATCCTCCTCAGCATCTCCTCCGGCACCTGTCTCGACCGGGCTATCATCTCGATCTCGCTATCCGTTATTTTCTGGTTGCTAAGGACACTCTGCATCACTTCTTTATTGGGGTCCTTGATAAGAATGCTCCTGATCTCCCTTCCCCCTTTGAGAGCGAGCTGTATCTTCCCCGACACATTCAGCTTCTGGATTTTCTGAAATATTTTCGGGGCCCGTTTTACACGGTCTCTTTCAGCTTCGGGTATATCTCTCTCGGCTTTGACCGGGAGATGAAGAATTCCCGAGACATACGCGTACACATCCGACGGCGTATCCGGATGTTCAATAAGAAGCTTCAGTATTTCAGGACGACCTGTATTCGCCTTCGCGATCTCATCGAAAACACCCGGGCCGGAGGTGTCTTCAAGCAATATCTCGATAACTTCCCGTGACGCTAAAGAAAAATCAAGCCCTATCTGAATTACCGGTTCTTCCATCTAAACTCTCCTTGTATAAACAAACGTCCCTTCTCCAGATTTCAACCTGGTTCTTTCAACCACGGCTATTCCCTGGAGGATCCGGCTTGGCCGTATTTTGCGTAACAGGCGTTTTTTAACAGAATTATTATCAGCTTCAGCGGGGCTATTGTCAAATTCAGATCTTGGCGCGCCGGTCCGAACGGTATTTTCAGGTTATGCTAATATTTAAAAAATTCAGCCGCGGATTTTATGAAAGCAACGGGTTGGTGTAAGTCGACTCCCTCACAAGCGAGAGCGCGGCACGGAATATTCCCTCTTCATCAAGGCCGTATTTCGCCAGCAGTCCGTCCCGGCTGCCCTGTTCCACGAATCTGTCGTGTATACCAAGCCGTTTTACTTTAATATTACTTATCTCCGAATCGTTCAGGAATTCTATTACGGCGCCACCGAATCCGCCTTCAAGGACATTCTCCTCGATAGTAATTAACCTGGTTATCCTGGAAGTGACGGATAAAATCATATCGGTATCCAGGGGTTTGGCGAATCTCGCGTTAATAACCGTAGCATTAATACCCGCGCTTTCAAGCTTCGCCGCCGCCTTTAAGGCCGGAACTACGCGGCTGCCAAGAGCGATTAACGCCACGTCCGTCCCTTCTTTCAGGACTTCACTGGTTCCCGTAACTATTTCCTGGACGGGCATTTCAACTTCATCAGGTGTTAGTCCCCTGGGGTATCTTATCGCCGAGGGGCCATCATGTTTCAGGGCATAATCAAGCATAAGCCTCAGTTCTTCCCTGTTTTTTGGGGCCATCACTACAAGGTTCGGTATATGTCTCAGGAATGAGATGTCAAAGAGGCCGTTGTGCGTCGGACCGTCTTCTCCTACTATCCCGGCCCTGTCTATCGCGAATATGACCGGCAGCTTCTGCAGGCATACGTCATGAATTATCTCATCGTAAGCCCTCTGAAGAAAAGTTGAGTATACGGCGACAACCGGTCGGAGCCCCCTGCTCGCCAATCCCGCAGCGAACGTGACGGCGTGTGGTTCGGCGATTCCGACGTCGTAGAACCTGTCGGGATATTTCTTTGCAAAAGCATCCAGTCCCGTGCCTTCCTTCATTGCCGCCGAGATGGCTATTATCCTTCTGTCCCCGGCTGCCATTTCCGTAAGAAAATCTCCGAATGCGCCGCAGTAAGTTGAGGCCCCGGGAGATGAAATCTGTGAACCTGTTTCAAGTTCAAATGGGCCGACGCCATGGAAAAAACTGGGATTCTTTTCGGAGAATTCATAGCCCTTGCCTTTTCTCGTAATCACATGGATGAGAGTGGGTGATGTTGAAGGTTTTATTCTTTTCAGCGTGTCGATAAGAAGCTCGATATTATGTCCGTCAATCGGGCCGACGTAGTCAAAGCCCAGCTCCTCGAATAAAACTCCCGGAAGCAGCAGGCCCTTGATAGTCTCTTCGGTCTTCTGGGCAATCTTTGCGACAGGAGCGCCGACCTTTGGAAGACCCTCCAGAAACGATTTGGTCTCTCTCTTGAATTTCCGGTAAAATTCGCCGGTAAGTATTCTGTTCATGTACGCTGAAAGGGCCCCGACATTTTTCGATATGGACATCTCGTTGTCATTGAGGACCACTATAAGGTCTTTTTTGAGGTGCCCGGCGTTGTTGAGGCCTTCAAAGGCAAGCCCCCCCGTAAGGGCGCCGTCTCCTATAACAGCGATTACTTTAAAGTTCTCGCCGTTTTTGTCACGCCCCTCGACTATACCCAGCGCCGCGGAGATTGAAGTTGAACTATGTCCGGCTCCAAAGGCGTCATGAACGCTCTCCGACATTTTAGGGAAACCGGAAATCCCGTTTTCTTTCCTGATAGATGGAAAACTCTCTCTCCTCCCGGTCAGAAGCTTATGGCTGTAAGCCTGATGACCTACGTCCCAGACTATCTTATCAACCGGAGAATCAAAATTGTAATGGAGCGCTATTGTAAGTTCCACCACCCCCAGGCTCGAGGCAAGGTGTCCTCCGTTGACCGATACGGTCTGGATTATGGTTTCCCTGAGTTCATCCGCAAGGACTTTAAGTTCGTCCATGCCGAGTTCTTTAAGGTCGGAAGGTGAATTTATTTTTTCGAGGATCATCAGTTTCTCCTGTTAAGAAGATACATTGCTATCTCCCTTAAGGTGTCTGCTTCCGTGGAAAATACGCCAAGCGACGCCACGGCGTCGGAAACAAGCCGTTCAGCGATTTCCCGGGACTTTTCTATCCCGTACAGACGGGGAAATGTCATCTTGTTTATCTTCTCGTCCGAACCAACTTTTTTACCAAGATGTTCGGTTTCGCCCTTTATATCAAGTATATCATCTGTCACCTGGAAGGCAAGCCCGATATTATTGCCGTACGAGGTGAGCGCCTCATCTTTGTCGTCATCACCTCCGGACAGTATAAACCCAAGTTTCACGGACGCACGGATAAGTGCGGCGGTTTTGTGCATATGGATAAAATCAAGAGTCTCCCTGTCGGCCGGAATATTCTCTGAAAGAATATCCTGCACCTGTCCGGCAACCATCCCATTACATCCGGACGCATCCGCAATCAGTTGTATCGCCTGCAACAGGCTCGCCGCATCCATTTTGCAACCGGGAGCGGTATTTGAGAGTATCCTGAACGCCTCGGTAAGCAGTGCGTCTCCCGTCAATATGGAGATCGCCTCTCCATAGACCCGGTGGTTTGTCGGCTTCCCCCTCCTCAGGTCATCGTTATCCATGGACGGAAGGTCGTCATGAATAAGGGAGTACGTATGGATAAGCTCAAGGGTTGACGCATAAGGCACAATCTCCCCCGGATCTCCGCCGCAAGCCTCGCATGAGGCGATGGCAAGAATGGGACGCATCCTTTTACCGCCGGCGAAGAGTGAATAGGCCATGGCCTCCCGGAGTATGGGCGGCCCCTGCAAATCCTTAAAATATAGATGAAAAAAAGAGTCAACAATCTCTTTTTTTTCATTGAGGTATTTCTTTATATCCATATGCGGCAAGAAAAACGCGGTCTTTTTATTCCCATTCAATTGTGCCGGGTGGCTTTGAACTGATATCATAAACCACCCTGTTCACGCCTTTCACTTCATTAATAATCCTGTTTGATATTTTGCCGAGAAGATCATAAGGTATCTTCGCCCAGTCGGCTGTCATCCCGTCCGTGCTCGTAACCGCCCTGACGGCGACCACATTGTCATATGTCCTCTCGTCACCCATGACGCCGACGCTCTTTACGGGAAGCAGGACAGCAAACGCCTGCCATATTTTCCCGTAAACGCCTGCCATTTTTATCTCTTCGAGTAAAATCATGTCGGCTTCCCTGATAACCGCTATCCTCTCTTTCGTCACCTCGCCGATACATCTTATGGCGAGTCCCGGACCTGGAAACGGATGTCTGTTGACAATCTCATCTGACATTCCGAGCGCCTTGCCCAGCAGACGAACCTCGTCCTTAAAAAGCTCCCTCAGCGGCTCGATGAGCGAAAGCTTCATCTTTTCCAGAAGACCGCCGACATTGTGATGACTCTTGATTATGGCTGACGGGCCCTTGAACGAGACACTTTCTATTACGTCCGGGTATAACGTCCCCTGGGCGAGGAATCCGACATTTTTGATCCTGGCGGCCTCTTTTTCGAAGACCTTTATGAATTCATTGCCGATGATCTTCCTCTTCTTCTCGGGGTCGGTGACTCCCTTAAGCTTTCTGAGAAATATATCGGAAGCGTCAACACACCGGATGTCCATATGAAAATTCTTGCGTAAAGTAGCTTCGACCTTCTCGGCCTCGCCGTACCTTAACAAACCGTTGTCAACAAAGATACATGTCAGTGCGTCGCCGACAGCCTCATGGACAAGTGCCGCCGTGACGGCGGAGTCCACACCTCCGCTTATACCGCATATAACCCGTCTGTCTCCGGCCTTCTCCCTGATCTCCTGCTTCGCCGTCTCAATGAAGGATTTCATGGTCCACGTCGGCTTGCAGCCGCATATCCTGTTAACAAAATTCTTCAGTATCTTCTTCCCTCCATCCGTATGAACAACCTCAGGATGGAACTGGAGGGCGTATAACATGTTGTCTTCCGACGCCATGGCGGCCACAGGAGAGTTTTCGGTATGCGCTATTATTCTGAAACCTTCCGGCAACTTATCTATCCTGTCGCCATGGCTCATCCATACCGACGATTTCTTTGATATATTACTGAGAAGATCTCTGTCATCATCTACCTGAAGCTCAGCCCTGCCGTACTCACTCTTCTGCGCCTTCGCCACCTTTCCCCCATAGAAATGAGCGAGATACTGCATGCCGTAACATATGCCGAGCACAGGCACACCTAGCCCGAGTATCCTTTTATCCAGCTTCGGCGCTTTCCTGTCATAAATACTCGACGGCCCGCCTGAAAGTATTATGCCCTTTGGCGAAAACTTTTTTATCTTTGATACAGGGGTATTAAACGGAAATATCTCGGAATACACTCTGCCTTCCCTGACCCTGCGAGCTATGAGCTGGGTGTATTGAGAACCAAAATCGAGAACTAATATTTTGTCTTCATGCATAATTCAAATGATTCTCCCGTGTCGTTGTGCCTCCAACGATATTCTGAAGCGGTCTGTGCGTAAAATGAAAGAGGAATATTTATCCTGTTACGATTCAGATCTGTAGTTGGGCGCCTCTTTTGTTATTATAACATCGTGAACATGACTTTCTCTTAATCCGGCGTTTGTAATCTGTATAAACTTCGCCTTTCTCCTCAATTCAGAAAGATTTTTTGCACCGCAATAGCCCATTCCCGACCGAACGCCCCCCAAAAGCTGGAGTATGCTCTGGGACAGAAGCCCTTTGTAGGGGACCCGTCCTTCAACTCCCTCCGGAACCAGCTTCGGTGATTCAACTCCCTCCTGCTGATACCGGTCTTTCGCGCCCTGCTCCATGGCGCCTATGGAACCCATGCCCCTGTAAACCTTGTAGCTTCTCCCCTGATAAAGGATTATTTCTCCCGGAGACTCACTTGTGCCCGCAAACAGGCTTCCGATCATAACACAGTGCGCTCCGGCTGCAAGGGCCTTTGTTATATCACCTGAATATTTTATTCCTCCGTCGGCAATAATCGGAATATGGTATTTTTTCGCCACCGAGCAACAATCCTTGATCGCGGTAATCTGGGGCACTCCCGTGCCGGCCACGATTCTGGTTGTGCATATCGATCCGGGCCCAATGCCGACTTTAATGGCATCCGCGCCTGCCTTGATAAGATCGAGAGTTCCCGCCGCAGTGGCCACATTACCCGCAATAACATCTATGTCGAATTTCTTCTTGATGGCCTTCAGAGTCACAATTACCGATGCTGAATGGCCATGAGCGGTATCAATAACCAGCACATCAACTCCGGCATCAACAAGAAGCTTTGTCCTCTCCATTGTGTCTTCACCTGTGCCTACCGCAGCCCCGACCATCAGTCTGCCGTGCCTGTCTTTGCAGGAATGCGGATATTTCTTGCGTTTCTCGATATCTTTTATTGTGATGAGGCCTTTCAGCCTGAACCCCTTGTCGACGATAGGAAGTTTCTCTATCTTATACTTGTTCAAAAGGCCTTTCGCCTCCTCAAGCGTCGTACCAACACCAGATGTTATAAGCCGCTCCTTTGTCATTACACTCGAAACTTTTCTGGTAAGGTGTGTTTCGAACCTCAGGTCCCTGTTCGTAAGAATACCGATGAGTTCTCCGTCCACGGTAACAGGTACGCCGGAAATTTTATATTTTTCCATCAGTGCCATTGCATCCGAAATCGGAGCGCCGGGAGAGATGGTTATCGGATCGATTATCATGCCACTTTCTGATTTCTTGGTCTTGTCGACCTCAATGGCCTGTCTTTCCGGGGGCATCGCCCTGTGAAGAATTCCAATTCCTCCTTCCCGCGCTATAGCTATGGCCAGGGAGGCTTCCGTTACTGTGTCCATTGCCGAGCTTAAAATCGGGATATTGAGTTTTATCCTGCCTGTCAGTCCGGTACGAAGATCGACATTTTTGGGTAGCACATCGGATTTGGCGGGTAGCAGCAAAACATCATCGAAAGTTAAGCCAATTTTGATATCTTCAGCCATAGAGATCTCCTGAATTTTTAAAAAATATTAACACGATGCAATTCAATAAAGCAATTCGCGCCCTGTTTTTCTATGGACGGCAGCACCCGGGTTGGTGTCATCGTTTGGGAAATATGCAACAGGTTTAAGCCTCTTTAATAGTAATAGTTCAGCCCACAATGAAATCCGTCCATAAATTGCTGTTTTTCATTTTTTTATGCTCGATCTCCCTAGTCGGGCATCAGGAACTTAACATAAAAACCGGATTACGGCTTAAGGACCGCCGGGATGCCGGAAAGAAGGGCTGAATTTATGCATAGGGACCATAACAGGCAACTGTTAACTGCGCCTGTTGCGGATACCCTGCATTATCATCTTTCTTAAAGCTGTGATTATTGCAGGTGTGCTGAAACAAAAGAAAAGAAGCTTTGCAGAAGAATCAGTATTATTGCTATACTACTAATATTAGAATAATATCTTTACCTGACCTGGACATCAGGCAGACTAAACCTATGTTAAAGAAAGGGGGTGATTAGATGCGGATTGTGGTTTCACTTATGACGCTTACAATTTCATTGGTATTTTTTATGGGAAGCGCTCTTGCGGTGCCTCCGGGGAAAACAGCAGAATTCCAGGGCGGCAAGCTTGGGAAGGTTGTCTTTGACGGTAAAAAGCATTTTGATGCGGGACTGAAATGTAATAGCTGCCATACAAAGCTTTTCAAGATGAAAAAAGGCTCCACAAAGATGACGATGGCCGACCTGAATGCGGGAAAATATTGCGGCTCATGCCATAATGGAGAAAAGGCCTTCAAGATTACGGACTGTACAAAGTGCCACAAAAAAGAACAGGCAGCACCAGGTTATGACTAAAACATGATTGGAATTCGTTCGTAAAACAGTAAAAAAGCATCCCCGGCAAAGCTGAGGATGCTTTTTTACTGTGGTTTTTCAGATCCTTGTGAGCCAGAAATCGTATCCGCTGTTCCTGCCTTTAACAATATCGAAGAAGATCGACTGGAGTTTTTCGGTTATTTCGCCACGTCCTCCGTCGCCGATTGTTCTGCTGTCAACCTCTCTGATAGGCGTAATCTCAGCCGCGGTGCCGCTAAAGAACGCCTCATCGGATATGTATATTTCGTCTCTAGTGAAGCATTCCTCTTTTACGGTTATATCGTTGTCCCCGGCGATTTTTATAATACTGTCCCTTGTTATCCCCTCGAGTATGGATGTCAGCGGCGTTGTTTTTATCTGCTTGTTTCTGATGATGAAAATATTCTCACCGCTCCCTTCCGACACATACCCCTGTGTATCAAGCAACAGGGCCTCGTCATATCCGCATGACTTCGCCTCGTTTTTCGCCAGTTGTGAATTCACGTAATAACCGCACACCTTGCCTCTTGTCATTGAGGAATTCACATGATGCCTTGTGAATGACGATACTTTTATCCTTATACCGTTTTCGAGACCTTCATCTCCGAGATAAGTTCCCCACGGCCATACCGCTATCGAAACCTTAACTGGATTTTCCGTTGAATATAACCCCATATTGCCATAGCCTATGTATGCAAGCGGCCTGATATAGCATTCCCTGAGTCCGTTGACTCTGACCGTCTCGATTATCGCCGATCTTATCTGGTCTTTTGAGAAGGGAATTTTCATCATGAAGATATGCGCGGACTGAAAGAACCGCTCAACATGGTCATCAAGACGGAAAATAGCCGACCCTTCCGCTGTTTTGTAACAGCGGATACCCTCAAAAACACCAAGGCCGTAATGAAGCGTATGCGTAAGCACATGGACCTGCGCCTTATCCCAGTCGACAAGTTCGCCGTCCATCCATATCTTATCGGTTTTAGTTATCATCGGTTTATTTAAGCAATATAGACTCTAATATGTCAATATCGTTTCATATCCATATTATACTCGGGGCAACGCCCGAATACTCACCGGTTCATCCGGCAGGGAGACCTGATTGCGAACGCTCCGGTCAGTCCCTGGATTACATCTTCTCGGGGGCGGTCACGCCCAGTATCCCGAGCGCATCCCCAAGGACAATCTTTATTGCCCCGCAGAGGGCAAGCCTTGCCCTGCCGGTTCCGGCATCATCCGTAAGGACTTTATATTTGTGATAATAGGAATGGAACATGGCCACCAGTTCCTGGAGATAAAACGTTATCCTGTGAGGTTCATACGCCTTTGCAGCACCTTCAAGAACCATCGGATATGCAAGCAGTTTTTTGATTAACTCCAGGTCCTCCCTGTTTGAGAGCGCCTGAAAACCGACGTCACCCATGTTTTCAGTATCTATTCCCGCTGCTTCCGCGTTTACAAAGATACTGTTTATTCGCGCATTAGCGTACTGGACATAATAGACAGGGTTCTCGGCCGAGGTCGCAGTAACCAGATCAATATCGAAATCCAGATGACTGTCGGACTTTCTTGTCAGAAATATGAATTTTGCGTTGTCCGCCCCGACAAGATCCACAACTTCGCTGAGAGTAACAAAATTGCCCGCCCTCTTTGACATCTGCAAGGGGGAGCCATCCTTCAACAGATTGACCATCTGCACAAGGATCACCCTGAATCCCGAAATATCATAACCGAAGGCCTTCATCACGGACTCTATCCTGGGAATATATCCGTGGTGGTCAGCCCCCCATATATCAATGATAACATCGAAACCCCTTTCGAGCTTGTTCCTGTGATACGCGATATCAGATGCAAAATAGGTATATTCTCCGTCGCTCTTGATAACAACCCGGTCCTTGTCATCTCCAAAGGCGGTTGACCTGAACCAGACTGCGCCGTCTTTCCCGTAAATAAATCCTTTAGCCTCCAGCTCTTTGATTGCCTGGCTGACGTCCCCTTTTTCATAAAGATCTTTCTCGCTTACCCAGTTTGAAAAGTCCTTAACAGCAAAGCAGGCGATGTCCTTTTTAATCAGCTCCATCATCCTGGAATACGCCCAGCCGCCAATCTCTTCTTCGCACTCCTGAAACGGAACGCCTTTGTATCTTTCTTTTACCTGTAAATACAGTTCAGCCGCCTCTTCATCGATATATTGCCCGCGGTACCCGTCCTCGGGAAACCCGGCTTCTATTCCGGCAAGCTGCTGATATCTCGAATAGACAGACAAGGCAAGCATTTTTATCTGGCGGCCCGCGTCATTGATATAATATTCACGTTCAACCTTAAACCCCGACTCCTCGAGCAGATTGCAGAGCGCATTGCCGACGGCCGCGCCGCGCGCATGGCCGATATGAAGTGGTCCCGTCGGGTTCGCGCTGACAAACTCGACCAGCACCCTCCTGTTATTGCCGAACTCCTCTCTCAAAAACGATTTACGGCCTGACAGGAGAGATTTCAGTGCTGTATACAGATATTCCCGGGTGAACGTGAAATTTATAAACCCCGGTCCGGCAATATCTATTTTCTCGAAAATAATATTGCTGTCTTTTATTGAATTCACTATATCCCCGGCTATTTCCCGGGGGGATTTCTTCAGCTGTTTCGCCAGCCCCATCGCAACCGGGGTGGAAAGATCACCGAAAGACGCGGCCTTCGGTATCTCAATTTCTATATCAGGCACCGGAGACACGCCGATTGAATCAAGTGAGCCTCTCAATATTTTCATCAAATCTTTTTTCATGGAAAATAAGTTTAAACATCGCTGTCGGCTAAAGTCAATCGACAGAAAATAGCCTGGGGAAACGGCCCTGGAAAATCCTGTTCTGTTTCCGTATTTAAATGAGTCTGATATAATATGTGAGTAACCGTACTACATAATGTTTATACAACACCGACGTTTAAGATCAGGGAGAAGGCCTTGAAGATAGCTGTTACAGGACTTGCAAACTCGGGAAAGACCACAATATTTAACGCGCTGACAGGACTGGATCTCGAGACCACGATATATCCGACGGTAACGGATGAACCGCATATGGGAGTGGTAAAGGTCCCTGACGCGAGGATTGATAAGCTCGCAGAGATTTACAGACCGAAGAAGATCACTCACGCAACCGTAGAATATATCGACTATATCGGCCTCACAAAGGGGGATACCGAACAGAACAGGAAGGTCTCTGAACTTATAAAAGATGCCGACGCCGTTGTCCATGTCATCAGGGCGTTCGAAGATGCGTCCGTAATACACCCACTGGGAGATGTAGACCCTGTGCGCGATGCAGGGACAGTCGAGCTTGAGATGATTTTCGGTGATCTCGAACTCGTCGAAAAGAGGATCGGGAAGATGGAGCAGGGATTAAAGAGGGGGAAAAAACCTGACGAGACGGAAAAGCAGTTGCTGCTCAAATGCCGGGAGATACTCGAAAAAGAGACACCTCTCCGGGATATTGAGTTCTCCGACGAGGAACAGCAGGCGATGAGACATCTGCAGTTTATGTCTATAAAACCAATGGTGACTGTATTAAATGTCGCCGAAAAAGATATTGATTCAGAAAGGACTACGGCATTAATTTCAGATCTCAGGGCGTTTTTTAAAGGCAGGCAGGTGGATATACTCTCAATGTGCGGCAAAATCGAGATGGAGATCGCCCAGCTTTCGCCGGAGGAGGCGGTGGCGTTCCTTGATGATCTCGGTATCACGGAACCTGCCCTGGACAGGCTTATCCGTGTTTCATACGACCTCCTCGGTCTTATTTCCTTTCTTACCGTCGGAGAAGACGAGGTGAGGGCGTGGACAATAAAAAAAGGGACGAACGCCCAGAAGGCCGCCGGAAAAATCCATTCCGACATAGAAAGAGGTTTTATCAGGGCGGAGGTTGTTCTGTACGATGACTTCATTAAACACGGCGGCATGGCCGCCGCCCGTGAAAAAGGGCTGGTCAGGCTTGAAGGAAAAACATATGAAGTCAGGGATGGCGCTATAATCAATTTCAGGTTTAATGTATAATGATTTAATGCAGTCTGTTTTATTCGGGATATATGGTGATATTTGAAATCGGAAGAAATTTTTAAAATCAGCGTAACAGTCATGAAACAGCTTATGAGTAACAGCGAGATGTCCGATTCCCTTCACAGGGCCAGGGACCGCGGTGACGAAGGGAATAAAGACCTTCTTGTTCAGGAACGCGAAAATATCAACGCGCTGGTAAAAAAAATCGCAATGGAAGGCGCTTCAGCAGGGGCGGTAAAAGGAGCTGGCAGGAGATTACTTGACGCCATGGCGCTCCGCTATCTGAGGAACAGGGAGATTTTCATGAAGACATTCCCCGACGGAATAGACAATATCGACCCGGACCCGGTCTCCATATGGGCCGCGATAATGATATCTCCCAGGGATGAAGACCCGGTTTCAGAGTCCTGAGGATCCTTATATCCATAACTGACTGAAAAGTTAAATTTTATGGAATCGATTAACGAATTAATAAAACGCTACGGGCTGGAAGAAGACATTGAACATGTAATCATCCCCTTGGCGGACAAAAAAGGCGGCAGGAAAAAGTGCTATCTATTGAAAAGGAGATTCATCAGGATCGTATATCCCGGCGGGCATGAAGCGGATTACCCGCTTGAAGAAGCTATAGAGGCGACAATCCGGTATCCGGATCTGCCATTAAGCGATGCCGTCTGTTTGTTGTACCGAGAATTGGACATTCAACCTCCGGAGGACTCTAAAGATGAAAATGATTTCCAATGATTAAAAAAATATTAATAAACGCGATATACCCGGAAGAAAAAAGGGTGGCGATAGTCGAAGAAGAAGTTCTGGTTGACTTCTATGTAGAAGTTTCCTCAAAAAAACATCTCAAGGGAAATATATACAAAGGCGTCATTATAAGAGTGGAACCCAGTATTCAGGCGGTATTTGTCGACTTCGGCCAGAAGAAACACGGATTTTTACAGGCAAGAGACATAAAGCCCGAACACCTGAAAAGCGATGAAGGGGGCAAAAGGGCAAGGGTGCAGGATTGCCTGAAGAAGGGCCAGGAACTTATAGTCCAGGTTGAAAGAGATGAAAGGGACACAAAAGGCGCATCACTGACTACCTACATATCTCTTCCCGGCAGATATCTTGTCATGATGCCTGGAGAAACGCGGGTTGGGATTTCGAGAAAAATACAGGGTAAGGAGACAAGGGCCCGGTTGAAGGAGGTATTCAGCACTCTCAAGCTCCCGAAAAAGACTGGATTTATCCTGAGAACGACCTGCAACGATATGACGGGAAACGAACTGTCCGATGATCTGAAATACCTTACCCGGCTCTGGAACAAGATACAGAGTGAGTCGAAAAAAGTTTCAGCCCCGGCGCTTATTTACAAGGAGCACGACATAGCGGTCAGGACGGTCAGGGATTACCTGACTTCAGACGCAGTTGAAGTCCTGGTGGATGATCAGGAGGCGTACAGAAAAACCAGGGAGTTTCTGAGAAAGACAACGCCCTGGCGAAAAATAAACATCAGATATTACAAGGAAAAGAAACCTGTATTCGCAAAATATAAGATCGAGGAACAGATAGCCAAGATTCACGACAGATATATATACCTGCCGTCAAAAGGCTATATCGTAATCGACAAGACCGAAGCACTTACCGCGATAGACGTTAATTCAGGCAGAAGTAAAAAAGAGGTGACGGTTGAGTCAACAGCGCTCAGGACAAACCTCGAGGCGGCGGACGAAGCAGCAAGGCAGCTCCGGTTGAGGGACATCGGAGGGCTGATTGTGCTGGATTTCATCGACATGACATCTTCCAAAAACAGGAAGGAAGTTGAAAACAGGCTCTTGAACGCCCTGAGTTCCGACAAGGCCCATTCAGAAATAAGCGGCATCTCAAAATTCGGGATTATCGAGATGACCAGGGAGAGGATGAGGCCGGCCTATTTTGATTCGATAAACATAAAATGCGAAAAATGCGGAGGGGCCGGGATTGTCTATTCGGCTGAGTTTGTGGCTATCTCAGCCCTCAGGGATATCCACAGTAAGGCGTCAAAGGGAGGTCTGACCAGTATCACAGGCCGGTTGCCCGTAGAGAGTGCGAACTATCTGATAAATAGAAAAAGAACCGATATACTGGAAATAGAGAAAAAATTCGACATAAATATCAACATAGAGGCTGATACAACCATGCTGAAGGGAGAATACAAACTTGAAGTGGAAAAATCAGCGGCGGACAAGAAGGAAACACACCGCGCCTGAGGCCGACGATTTTTTACTGCAACGACCGGATCACTGAATCGAACCATGCAGGACATAGAAAGGCAAAAAGCTGATTTGGAAATCTCGATACTTAATCACGCCCAAAAAGCGCCACTCTGGTACGCATTCATCTCCAGTGCCTGGTTAGATTTTTATGACTTTAAGATTTAAGTGTTTTTCTATTGCAT
>JAYWMP010000304.1:0-11682 GCA_035873255.1 Nitrospirota bacterium | reverse complement strand
GAAAAATATCAAAGAGATGGGCTAAAATCATATCCACAAAGGGTGATCGATAAATGCAGGAAGCAGGACATGACTCTGATCCGCTTTTTGATCAGAAACTAACTAGAGTCTGTTTATAAACTCAGCCTCTTTATCTGTCATTCCGGCAGTCCTTAAGCCGGTCGACGCGACTCTCGCGAGGACTTACATCGAGAATCCAGTGTTTTCAATGCCTTCTGGATGCCCGAGACCCCCGATCGGAGTCGAGGGCAGGCTTCGGGCATGACAAAAATTTTAAATGGCAATTTATGGACGGACACTAACTAATGACGCGTTAGGCAGCGGGAAGGAAAGTCTGAAATGAAAACCAGGGATCTTGTCAGGGACAACCGCAGCTATCGCCGGTTCTTCCAGAATGTGGCGGTGGAGAGGGAGACGCTGGAGGAATTAGTAGACCTCGCGCGGTTATCGGCGTCAGGGCGGAATTTACAGCCGCTCAAATATTTCCTGTCGAGTGACCCGGATCTCAATGCCGTAATTTTTGCCCATCTCAAATGGGCGGGAGACCTGAAGGACTGGCCCGGCCCGGAAGAAGGCGAAAGACCATCGGCATATGTGATCATCCTGGGAGACAGGTCGATCAGCGCGTCGTTTGGATGCGATCACGGAATCGCAGCACAAAGCATCAAGCTTGGCGCAACCGGGATGGGCCTGGGTGGCTGCATTGTCGGGTCTATCAGACGGAAGGAGCTTGCCGAATTGCTGGGATTGCCGGACCGGTTCGAGATACTCCTTGCGATCGCCATCGGCAAGCCAAAAGAGACCGTAGTGATAGAGACCGTTGGACCTGACGGTGACATCAGGTACTGGCGGGACACAGCGGGTGTCCACCATGTGCCTGAACGCGCACTCACCAACGTCATCGTCAATCAAGAAAAAATAAGATTGAAATAATCAGGAGAAGCCATGGACAGCATATTTTCCGACCGAATTATTGACGTTCCGCGCTCATTCATCCGTGAAATACTGAAGGTCGCTCTTGATCCCACGGTGATTTCATTTGCCGGTGGGCTGCCGAACAGAGAGCTTTTTCCGGCTGAAGAAATTAAAGCGGCAACCAGCAGGGTCTTCGATATTTATGGGCGTGATATTTTTCAATATAGTAATTCAGAGGGGTATCCGGAGCTGAGAGAGTATATTTCCGAAAGATATCGCCAGAAGAAGAAACTCGATATCCCGGTTGAAAATATTCTGATTACCAACGGCTCTCAACAGGGGCTCGATCTCCTGGGAAAGGTATTAATAAATGATGGCGATGGTCTGATAATCGAAGAGCCAGGGTATCTGGGAGCCATACAGGCGTTTTCTATTTATAAGGCTGAATTTCTTCCCGTCCCTGTCGGCGAGGAGGGAATGCACATAAAGAAACTGCGGTCGGTTATGACCGGTAAGAAGCCGAAACTGATGTATACGGTTCCGACCTTTCAGAACCCGTCCGGTATATGTTATTCAGAATCAAACAGGCTTGAGATAACGGAAATTCTTAAAGGCGCCCGCACACTGCTGATTGAAGATGACCCCTATGGGGATTTGCGGTTTTCCGGTGATCATAAACAGTCATTTAAGGCCCTGCTTCCCGACAATACTGTTCTGCTGGGGTCATTTTCGAAGATCGTTGTTCCGGGTTTCCGGCTTGGGTGGATTGTTGCGCCGGACCGCCTGATGAAAAAGCTTGTCATCGCAAAGCAGGCCGCGGACCTTCATACGAGTTATTTTACACAGTGCGTGATGTATCAATATTTAAAAGACAATGATATCGATGCGCATATTAAAAAAATCATTCAGGTCTATGGAAAGCAGCAACATGCCATGCTGGAGAGTATAGAGAGATATTTTCCGTCAGATGTCGGTTATACCCGGCCGGAAGGAGGAATGTTTCTCTGGGCGACGTTGCCTGAACACGTCACATCCCTGGAGCTGTTTGATCTGGCTGTTAAAGATAAAGTGATTTTTGTGCCGGGCGATCCTTTCTATGTTAACAGGAGTGGAACAAATACGCTGAGGCTCAGTTTTTCGTGTGTGGACGCGGCAACGATCAAAACCGGAATCTGCAGGCTGGGGAAGGCGATTGATAAGCTACTCACATAAAGGCAGCTTGAATCTTCCCTGCCCCTGGCCTGTTTTTTAGAGATGAAAATAAAGTCGTCCGAAATTGACCTGCCCGATTGCACGAAAGCCCTCGGTTTAGCGGTCATAAATGCGCGCTGTTTTGGTGAGCATGGGCTCTCAGTCGCCCCAGGTGGAAATCGATATAAAATGATAATCGCATTATTGAAATAAGCGGATAAAATCCTTAGAATATTAAAGATGACAAATCAAATCAGGCAAAGGAGTGTTGAATGAGATTTTTATTGGCTGTAATTTTATCCATAGGGCTTTTGGCAAGCAGTGTATACGCGGAAGAACAGACGGCGCTTAAAGATCAGAAGGACCGGCTCAGCTACAGCATGGGAGTCGATTTCGGGAACAAGCTGAAACAACAGTCGATTGATATCAACGCTGATATGTTTTCAAAAGGACTTAATGACTCTCTTTCCGGAAACAGGACATTATTGGCCGAAGAGGAAATAAAGTCCGAGATGAACACCCTCATGAAGGACATGATGAACAAAAGGGTGGAACGTATCAGGAAAGCGGCTGAGGAAAACAGAAAAGAAGGAGAGGCTTTTCTTGCAGAGAACGGGAAAAAAGAAGGCGTAATAACCCTGCCGAGCGGCCTTCAGTATAAGATAATAAAAGAAGGTACAGGAAAGACGCCTTCCATTGATGACACGGTAGTGACCAACTACAGGGGCACATTAATCGACGGTACGGAATTCGACAGCTCCTATAAGCGGGGTAAACCGGCGACCTTTGCCGTCAAAGGGGTCATACCGGGGTGGACGGAAGCATTGCAGCTCATGAAAGAAGGGGCCAAGTGGCAATTATTTATCCCCTCAAGCCTTGCATACGGCAAGCGTGGCGCAGGATCGAAAATCGGACCGGACAAAACCCTGATTTTTGAGATAGAGCTGATATCTATCAAGTAGCCTGGCAGTTTATGGCAGGGGGATTATCCCCCCTGCTTATTTGCGGCAGTGTGCTTTTTTATCCGCCTGCTCACCTGATTTGATCTATTCCCATATACGGTCTTAATATTTCGGGGATGACTACGGAGCCGTCCTTCTGCTGGTAGTTCTCGAGGACCGCCACAAGGGTCCTTCCGATTGCCAGGCCTGAACCATTAAGGGTATGCACAAACTCAGTGCCCTTTCCGCCTTCCCGTTTAAACCTGATGCCCGCCCTGCGGGCCTGAAAGTCCCCGAAGTTCGAGCAGGAGGATATTTCCCTGTATCTGTTCTGTCCGGGAAGCCAGACTTCGATGTCGTATGTCTTTGCGGATGAAAAACCGAGGTCCCCGCTGCAGAGAGTTACAACCCTATAGGGCAGATCGAGTTTCCGCAGGATATCTTCAGCGTCGGCAGTCAATTTTTCGAGTTCGTCATAAGAATCTTCGGGTTTAACGAATTTGACAAGCTCAACCTTGTTGAACTGGTGCTGCCGGATCAGCCCGCGGGTGTCTTTCCCGTGAGAGCCTGCCTCTCTTCTGAAACAGGGGGTGTGCGCGGTGTAAAAAATCGGAAGGTCGGCATCTCGCAGTATTTCATCCCGGTGTATGTTTGTCACCGGGACTTCGGCAGTGGGAATCAGGTAGAATTCAGGGTCGGCAATTCTGAAAAGCTCCATCCCGAACTTGGGTAGCTGTCCTGTCGCGGTCATGCTTTCCCTGTTGACCATGATAGGGGGAAAGACCTCTGTATAGCCTCTGGATGTATGAATATCAAGCATCAGGTTCATCAGAGCCCTCTCAAGCCTCGCTCCGGCCCCCTTCATAAGGGCGAAGCGTGCGCCGGTTATCTTTGCCGCCCGCTCAAAATCGATGATATCCAGCGCGCCGGCGATGTCCCAGTGATTCAGGGGCCCGAAATCAAAAGTATTAGGCGTCCCCCATCTCCTTATTTCAATATTTTTTGTTTCATCCCTGCCTTCAGGCACTGTTTCATCGGGGATGTTGGGTATTGTCATTAAAAAGGTCCTGGTCTCTTCCTCGAGCTCCCTGAGTTTTTCATCAAGGGCCTTTATCCTGTCCGAGACGACCTTCATCTCCTCAAGCTGCGCGGAAGCATCTTCCTTCCGCCTTTTCAGCCTTCCTATTTCTTCAGAGACCACATTCCGCCGGTTTCTTAACTCCCCGGCTTCTCCGATTAATGTCACCCTCTTCCTGTTGATGGAAAGAAATTCCGATAACGGGAATTCATAGCCCCTTTTCTTCAGGGCTTCCTTTACTGTGTCTACATTTTCTCTGACAAATCTGGCATCAAGCATACAATGACTTCCTTTCTGAAATAATATCTAATATAGCCCAATCGCCGGCAAAATGAAAACATCCGCGGCCACATCCCTCTTTCCGCCATACCGACTTTTTGTCCGACCGGCAAAGGATGATTAGTTGAAAAATATATTTTGGTTGTGATAGAGTGTTATACATATCTGGCATTGACAGTTTATCAGAGGGGTTAAATAGAGTCTGTTTATAAATTGTTATTTTAAATTTTTGTCATGCCCGAAGCCTGCCCTCGACTCCGATCGGGGGTCAGTAATCGGGCATCCAGAAGGCATTGAAAACACTGGATTCTCGATGTAAGTCCTCGCGAGAGTCGCGTCGACCGGCTTAAGGACTGCCGGAATGACAGATAAAGAGGCTGAGTTTATGGACAGACACTAAATAATTTGTAAGCACTGTTGAATGCAGCCGGGATCCAGATTCGCAGTCGCCCTCGAGTATTAATAAAGCCATTGATTTTTGAGAATGAGCCGGTGTTTTCTCATTCCGGGTATTTTTGAAGAATGATCTCTCTTGACTCAATTATAAACCGCCCTGAAGAGACAGTTATGCTCTTTAATGAAAAGGCAAAGGTAATTTATGTGAATAAAACAGGCAAAGAACTTTCAGGTAAAAGATCGGGTGATGTTCCGGGGAAAACTTCCACCTCAATAGTCGGTAACAGGCGGGTCAAATCTCCTGTGATCAGAACAGCGATAAAAGAAGTCTGGTCCGGGTCTTCCTGTTTTATGGAAGATTCTCAAAGATCTCAGGGGCTTCATCATGGTTAAAATCCGGGAAAATCAGGGTGGATTTTTTTGCCTGTATTCATCTTGCGCGCGTAATGGTTAAAAAAATATTAGTTATAGAGGATGATGCAAACATAACAGGGGTTATCAGGAAGACTCTTGAACCTGGGGGATACAAGGTCACATCCAGGACAAAACTGGCTTCGGGTATAAGGGCTGTCCAGAATAGTCCGCATGTGATACTTCTTGATCTTGTCCTTCCCGATGGAGACGGGCTCGAGGGATTAAGGGAGATACATGCCTTTAATCCTGACGCAGTCGTTATAATGATCGCCGCCCCTGCCCGGATGCAGAGTATGATTACGGCACTGGAAGAAGGGGCTTATGACTATATTGAGAAGCCCTTTGAAGCTGAGGAATTAAGAATAGTAATAGAGAAGGCTTTCAGGCACCTGGCGCTGAAGGAAGAACTCAGGGGACTAAAAAAGGCCATGATGGAGACGAAACATCCTCATGTGGCAGGTAAAAGCCCCATGATGTTTAAAGTATTTAATGATATCGGGGTGGTGGCGCCGAAAGATACAACGGTTCTTGTCACGGGTGAAAGCGGGACCGGAAAAGAACTCGTTGCAAAGGCGATTCATTACAACAGCAGGCGGTCACTCGGCCCGTTTGTTTCTGTTAATTTCGCCTCCTTACCAGGGGACATGATTGAATCAGAGCTTTTCGGGTATAAAAAAGGGGCATTCCCCGGCGCTGCCAGTGATACAAAGGGCAAGATTGAGTCAGCCAATGGCGGCACATTATTTCTGGACGAGATAGCCGAAATAGACCTGGAGCTGCAGGCTAAATTATTGCGTTTCATGCAGGGAAATGAATTTACCCCTCTGGGTGCTGATACCCTGATAAAGGCCGATGTCCGTATCATAGGATCAACAAACAGGGACTTGGCCGAAGCACTTTCCAAAGGTGACTTCAGTGAAGATTTCTACCGCTGGTTCGATGTTGTCCGGATAAAACTGCCGCCTTTGAGAATGAGAAAAGAAGATATTCCACTTCTTGTGAAAAAATTCCTGAACGACGCCGCTGAAAAACTGGAGACAGGGGGGAAAGAGATTTCCAGGGAGGCGAAGGCGGCGCTCCTGAAATATGACTGGCCCGGTAATGTACGGGAACTCGAAAATGTGATAAAACGGGCATGCGTGCTTTCAACGGGCGCTGTCATCAACAGGAAAGACCTGCTGATTGAAGACAATAACTCTTATTCCGTCAAAGAGTTTCTCGAGGAAAAACTGAAACGATATCTCAAGGACATGACAACGGCGCAGAACTCCAATCTTTATGGCACGGTGCTTACGGAAGTCGAAAAAGCCCTGATATCCATTATTATGAGAGAGACGAACGGAAACCAGCTCCAGGCATCAAAAATCCTCGGGATTAACCGCAATACACTGCGAAGCAAGATTAAGGCATATAAGATTTAAGTAGCATATGGCCCCGGGTGGCCTTTGGGGGATTAAGTGGGAATATGCCTGACGTGTTTATTTGATTGGCGACCGCAAAAGTGATATATCAAAAAGCTCTTGAAGTAATCGTTATTTACTGGTAAGGTTGTATCAGGAGGTAATCATATGGCGGAAGAGAAAAGCAAAGGCACAAGATATAAACTCGGGGAGATACTTCTCCAGCATAAAATAATATCATCCAACATGCTGAAAAACGCCCTGAGGAGGCAGTCACAGGTCGGGGGGCAGATCGGCTCAATACTTATTGAAATGGGGTATATTACTACCGATATTCTGCTGGACTTCCTGAGCAAACAGTTCGGCGTGCCACCAATCAATCTTTTCAAGATCGATATCCCTCCCCAGATTCTTAACGCCCTGCCCATTAAGAAGATCAAGGAATACAAGGTCCTCCCTTTGAAGGTCGAGGGGCATTTTGTTCTTGCCATGGTCAATCCGAGGGATTTTGTGGCGATAGAAGACATAGAGTTCATACTCGGCAAGCGGGTGCGTCCGGTTGTCGTAACATCTTCACAGATGGAAGCGGCGCTGAAAAGCCTTGAATCCGTGGGGGCCCATGAACTAAAAGGCACTGAGATTGAGAAGGCCTGCCTGAGTATTTCAGATGAAGCTTCCGTGAGCATCGAAAAGCTTCTGGATATGTTTTCCGAATCAACAGCAACAGACCTTCAGCTGACTGCAGGCGTGCCTCCAAGCCTGAGGATGGATACGGAACTCAAGCGCCTTAATATGCCGGCCATGACACCCGCGCAGTTGATGACTTACGCCACAAACCTTATGTCCGAGGACCAGCTGAAAAAATTCGAAGCTACCAGTGACCTTGATTTTGCTTTTTCATACGCTGAAAAAGGGAGGTTCAGGGTAAATATATATAAACAGAGGAATTCCGTATCGATAACCCTCCGCCGTATACCGGCCGTTATCCCCGGACTCAAGGAGCTTGGGGCCCCCGAAGAACTTGAAAGCTTCGCGCTTAAACCTCAGGGCCTTATATTAATAACCGGACCCGCGGGCCACGGAAAATCTACTACGATGGCCTCTCTGGTGGATATTATCAACACAAGGAGAAAATGCAACATAATTGCGCTTGAAGACCCGATTGAATTTCTTCACAGGCACAAGAACAGCAACGTAAACCAGAGAGAGATAGGCGCTGATACGCCTTCTTTTTATGAAGGCCTGAGGCATATATTCAGGCAGGACCCCGACGTCATCGTTATTGGGGAGATGCGCGACCCCGACAGCTTCAGAATCGCCCTGCAGGCAGCCGAGACAGGCCACCTGGTATTAAGCACCCTGCATTCGAGAAACGTGACGTCGACAATTGAGCGGACCATTGATATCTTTCCGCCTCACCAGCAGGCGCAGATCCGGACGCAGATGGCCGATTGTCTCCTTGTGATTTTTTCGCAGAGGCTGATTGCTCACAAAAACCGGACAGGTCTTGTGATGGCTTATGAAAAACTGGTCAATTCATATAAGATCAAGAATTTCATCCGCGAGGGCAAGACCCACCAGATAAGATCACAGATGCAGATACCCGGCGAAGAGTATAGCTCAATCGACGTCAGTCTTGCGAAGCTCTGTATAGAAGGGAAGATTTCCTTCGAGGAAGGATCGAGACATGCCGACAATGTATCCTATTATCAGGATATGGTTAAAAGCAGGGGCATAAGATAGCACGAAACATACTTACTGATTATGTTTCCAGCTTGATTATGCCTTTGGATATCGCAAATTTGATAAGACCGGCGCGTGAATGGAGGTCCAGCTTTTCAGAGATGTTTGTCTGATGGGCGATGACTGTCTTTGTGCTTATATAGAGACGACTTGCGATCTCCTTATGACTGTGGCCTTCCGCAATAAGTTTCAGCACCTGTTTCTCCCTGTCCGTAAGCTTCTCGTAGGGATCTTCCACAACCATACCCGACGGCTTGCCGAGATAGCCGTCAATGACCTTTGAGGCGATTGTTGAATACAGATAGGACTCGCCCTTTGAGACCGCCCTTATCGCGGATATAAGGTCTGTGCCGACAGCATGTTTCAATATATAACCGGATACACCTGCCTTGAGCAGTCGGCTGACATATTCCCTGTCATCATACTGGCTGAGTATAAGTATCCGGATCTCCGGATACCTTTTCTTTATCTCCAGTGTCGCCTCCATGCCTCCGAGTTCAGGCATCGCGATGTCCATAAGGACAACATCGGGTTTTATTTCAACCAGCTTTTCTATTGCAACCAGACCGTTTGATGCCTCTCCGACCACCTCTATGTCGTTATATAATTTCAGAAACGCTATAATACCTTCCCGCACTAATGCATGGTCGTCAACGATCATCACCTTTATTTTATCCATTTTTCTCCCTGAAACTCCCTGTCGGAATTTTTAAGCTTATTCTGGTCCCCTGGCCTTTTGCCGAACATATCCTCAGGCTTCCGTCAAGCAGGTGGACCCTCTCTCTCAGGCCCTGAATGCCGAGGCCACGTCCTCCCTCCGCCTGAATCAAGGACGGCAGAACATCAAACCCAGTTCCATCATCCTCTATATCTACAGTGACAGAATCGTCATCTATCCTGAAGATGACGAATACATTTTCCGCTTTCGCGTGTCTCGCGATATTGACGACCGCCTCCTGTATTATCCTGAAGAGTGTTATCTCGATATTGGGGGAAAATCTTTTGTCCTGCATGCCGATTATGTTGAAATAACATGTAATTCCCTTTTCCCTCAGATGCATATCAAGAAGCCATCTGATCGCCGCCTCCAGTCCAAGGTCATCCAGTATTGAGGGCCTGAGGTTCTGTATTATACTGCGAATACCGTCAAGCGTGCTCAGCAGAATGTCTTTCATCGCCCGTATCTTTTCCGGGGAAGGTTTTTTAACATCCAGACTGAACATGTCGATTTTCAGTAAGAGGGCCGCCAGAGACTGCATTGTTTCATCGTGGAGGCCCCTGGCTATCCTCTTTCTCTCCTCTTCCTGTACGGAAATAACCTTTTTAAGCAGGTTTTCGACCTTTTTTCGGCTCTCTTTTATTTTTTCGGTCCGTTCGGCCACCATTTCTTCAAGTTTAAGGTTATACTGATGAAGACTGGCAAGAGAGTCCGCAAGTTTCACTCTCATGACTTCAAAGCTGCTGCTTAACATGCCAATTTCGTCAACACCGCCGAATCCTATGGACTTTGACATGTCGCCCGCGGCGATTTTATTGGTTGCGTCGATTAATTCATGCACCGGCTTTACAATGCTTCTGCTCATGCCGACGGCTATCAGCAGAGCGATGCCTATGGAGCCTATGCTGAAGATCAGAAAAGTCTTTCTGAGTTCCACCGCCGGGGCAAAAACGTCTTTTTCGGGCTGGAGTATTGACACGCCCCACGGAGCCATTTCAAGAACGGCGAATGATAGAACGTCCGTGGAACGTTCTCCTCTGTCGCCATATGTGGTTGGATTTCCGGTATGGCACCTGTGGCATCTCCTGACAACGGATTTCTTCTGCGCTATCAGGTGGGCCATAAACTCGTTATGGTCACTGGAAGTAAAAATCCTGTTAGGGATATTGGACGCAATGACAATTCCGTGGCTGTCGATTATTTCCATATATGTGTTGGCCTCCGCGGGAATGGTTTTCAATATCTGCGTGAGTATGTAATTGGTGGGGTTGATCTCTCCTCCCGCTACTCCGACTATGTCCCCATCCCTGTCCTTAAGTGGTACGATAGCGAATATCACCTTCTTGTTAATGGGGTCTATCGTATAGATATCTGTTATGACATGCCTGGCCTCTCCCATGGTTTTTTTTATGTCGGTGATGCTCAACAGATTTGAATAGGTTTTAAAGGCAGGTGGATAAGTCATGACTATATTCCCGTCCCTGTCGCTCAGGAAAATACCATCCGTGAATATGGAATACTGATATGCCGTCTGAAGGGCCTTCTTTTCAGGTTCCGGGTTGTTGTCTTCAAGGTCGATGTCACCTGAGAGAGAGATATCGTAAAGCCTGTTCAGATTGCTTTCGAGGATTGAATCAGTATGCCCGGCTATCATATTAGCGAGTTCCACCCTCCTGTCGAGAGACCTTTTTATAATCCGGTTTACTGTGAGGTAACTCGCTATACCGAAACTTATTAATATGATAAGAATGCTTAAGATTATGGAGATGACAATTCGTTTCTGCAATTGCGTCAGTCTGGCGGGCCAGGTTTTTGTTTCGTGTCTGACTCTGCCCCCGAACGTTCGTGTTCGGGCGACTCTCCTGTTATTCTTTCATATTCCAGCGGGTGCTCATGTTTCATTCTTTCAATCGATATCCTTCCGGTAAATATCGAGGTATCGAGAGGGAATACCTCAGGGCTGAATATCGCGTTGTAGAGATGCCAGGTGATTATAACAAGAAAGGCCAGTAGCGCCTCGTTTGTATGGGCCGCCTTTGCCGCAGGTATGAACTCACCGGGCAGAAACTTTACGAAGAAGGTGGGAAACCATAATATAAACCCGGTCGCCATCATCAGAAGGCCTCCGATAACAACGCCCCAGTATTCAAATTTCTGTTTGTAGTCATACCGGTCACACCTTGCGGGATGGTCTGTTATGCCGAAATAATACTTAAGGTTGTCGATCGCGTCGGTAAAGTCTTTTTTGTTTATCACCATTGACGCCTGCCATTTATGGAAAATAACTCCCACGGAAGCCACGATTATATGGAAAATCGTAGTCAGCGCGAAGATAATGCCCGTAGATCTGTGGAGCAGCCTGACATTGTCCACTCCACCCAGTTTTATAATGATCCATTGAGACAGGCCGTATTCATGGAATTTCTGTGAAAGGCCCGTTATTACAAGAATAGCGAAGGTGATCATGACAAGCTGGTGCTCGAACACCCGGTATAAACTGAATCTTTTTATCTTGCCACCAACTATCATTTTATTCCCTTCCATTTCAGGACCTCCTACCTGTTGACAACATAACGCCAGATATGCAGAAGTATCTGCAGGATCAAT
>JAYWMP010000061.1:0-2154 GCA_035873255.1 Nitrospirota bacterium | reverse complement strand
AGACTCTTTCCTTATTGCTTACTCAAGCCAGTATGTGGATGATAACAACCTGCATTATTACATTAACTTCAAGGACGGTGGATATTTCATGAATGAGGTATCACAGACTATGGATATAACAAAACCCTCTCTCAAGAGGCAGAAGATATATCCCTTATTCCACTTTGTGCCCGGAGATCCCGACAGTCCGACAGCACGAAGGAAAGATAAGAAGAAGCATCCATTCAACACTACTCCCAACAATGAAAACGCAAGATACCTGTTTAATAAAGCCATTGCAAGCGATAACCTGTACCGCATAGGGATAGCCACACATGCCTATGCCGATTCATGGTCCCATCAGAATTTCATCGGGTTTTTGCATGATTTTAATGCTATGCCGATGTGGGCGATCATCCCGAACATAGGTCATGCGGATGCCCGCCACGAGCCGGACAAGGTCGACAACCGGTGGAAAGACCCGCGCCTGGTTGAGGAGAATGAAGTGATCGAGAACAACCAGCGTCTTCTGGATGCGGCAGAACAGATATTTTCAGGATTCTGGCGTTATCTTAACCCTGGCGTGGATGCCGGACGCGGCATGAGGAAATGGCAGACCCTGAAGGAAAAATTAAAAGATGCCATGGATGAGAGTTATCTGTTCGGCTCGGATGAACGCGCCAGGATCAAGGCATACTGCGGTATCATTAAGGATATTCCGGAATACGACAAGAACAAGTGGCGTTATGAAGCAGTGGAGAAGAGGGTGTTTGAGACCGACCTGTTCGATCGCTACTGGGCCAAAGATGAATTCAGGGAGACAAGATGGTACAAATTCCAGGAGGCGGTACAGGAACATCGCGAACTAGCGCTGACCAGGCTCAAACCCATTTATAAGGAGGCCGGGCTCCAGATATAGCTCCATATCCTCTTTCATTTCAGGCGTGCAGTCAGGAAGCCCCTCCGGAATCTCTCTCCCGGTAACTCTGCGTTTCATTATGCCCCCTGGATTATATGGAAGCAGCCGGTATGTATCACAACCCGATTCCTTCAGAAAACCGGCAATCCGTGTGAGGTTTGCGGGGACTGCCGTGATACCTGGAATGAACGGTATTCCGGGAATGACAGTCAGAGAATCTTCCTGGAGCAGATGATTGAAATTACTCAATATCCGCTGATTGCTTCTGCCTGTATATCTCCTGTGCAGGTCCTGATCGATAAATTTGATGTCATATAAAATCAGGTCGGCGTATGGAAGAACCTTTTCTTTAAAGACCGAGAGATCAAAGTATCCGGAGGTCTCGATCGCGACATGGATATCTGCGTCTTTAAGGCTTTTCATGACCTCACCGGCATACTCCATATACAACATGGGCTCGCCGCCTGAAAAGGTCACACCGCCGCCGGATGTATCATAGAATGTCCTGTCTCTTTTCAGGATTTCGAGTAACTCGGCAACAGTATAGTACCGGCCGACCTTCTTTAAGGCCAGAGAATGGCACTGTTCAGCGCATCTGCCGCATCCCTGACAGATTTTCCGGTCGAGCCTTTCCCCGGAATCCAGCTTAACCGCGCCTTCCGGACAGGCCTTTGCGCAGTCGCCACAGCCTATGCAACGATCCGGATAAAAGGCGATCTCCGCCCGGTGATTCATTGATTCAGGGTTATGGCACCAGACACAACTGAGCGGACAGCCCTTGAAAAATATGGTCGTCCGGATACCGGGGCCGTCATCAAGCGCGTAACGGCGGATATCGGATATTAAGGGGAACATTTGTCCTCGTTCATCTTAACGCCCTGTTAAATTCATGTATATGACCTATAGTCAGCCGGTTGTCATTAACTGCAGGTGTTTGGCCATATAGGCGAATTTACTCAGATAGTTGAGGTTCCCTTCATAGGTTACATCCTGGTTCAGTATTGCCTGCAGTATGTCCGGCTTGGGTGAGAGCAGGAAGTTCTTAAGCGCCTTGTGGTCTTTGAAGATTACGGTAACATTAGTGCCGTCAATCTCTTTTTCCAGAACCTTCATCTTTCCGTTCCTGAAGACGGCTGCCACGGTGATCCCGGAGTCCCTGCTTTTAAAAAGGTATCTGGCATTGAAATCTTTGATGTTCCGCCTGAAATCCCTGTCAAGATAGAACATCAGACTCATCAGATTCAGAAGCAGGGACT
>JAYWMP010000271.1:0-3251 GCA_035873255.1 Nitrospirota bacterium | reverse complement strand
CTCCCATACCAGGCTTGACGAATCCGTGCCGGATTTTGTGAAGATTGCGGAGGCTTATAATGCCGTTGGCTTAAGGGCTGTAAAACGCTCGGAGGTTGAGCCGGTGTTGAAAGAAGCGTTCAAAATAAAAAGGCCGGTTTTAATGGATTTTGTAATAGACTGGAAAGAGAAGGTATACCCGATGGTGCCGGCAGGTGCGGCGATCGATGAAATGCTTTTTCTTGAAGAGGCGAAAAAATCCGAAAAAAAGCTTAAGGCGGTAAAATAAAACTACAATGAGCTTCGGCTGTTAATTGTTTTAAGCATTACCATGCCATCGCCATCTTCTCTGAACGGGAAGGCCGATGGCGATATAGATTTGATAGATAAAATATAAAGCATAATATGAAGGAGAGCTATGAGACATACCATATCTGTACTTGTTGAAAATAAATTCGGTGTGCTTTCCAGAATCTCGGGTCTGTTCAGCGGGAGAGGATATAATATAGAGAGCCTTTCCGTAGGCGAAACAATAGACCCTCAGATATCGATCATGACGATAGTAACGAGCGGTGATGACTGGGTCATAGAACAGATAGATAAGCAACTCAACAAACTTATTGATGTTATTAAAGTCGTTGACATGAAGGAACTTGACCATGTAGAACGGGAAATGGTGTTGATTAAGGTTGCCCCCAGGGCGGAGGAGAAGGCGGAAGTCCTCAGAATTGCGGAAATATTCCGCGGCAGGGTGGTTGATTCGAGTCAGAAGACTTATACCATAGAAGTAACGGGTGACGAGAAGAAGATAGCTGCGATAGTTGATATCCTGAAACCGATGGGCATCAAGGAGTTTGTGAGGACCGGCAAAATTGCTATTGCGAGGGAAGGTTTAAAAAAATATTAATAGTTCAGAACAGGACTGTTCCGGCCGGTCCAGCTTCTCATAAAAGCACCCTGTTTTTTTCAGCCGGAGATATAACCGTTCAGAGAGACGGCCGTTCCCGGGCCGGAATGAGCTGTTTTTTTATCTCCCCTGCCTGCTTTTATTAATGAATTTTTACAGCACTAAGGTTAATATACTATATAAAGATGTCCGAGAGGCTTATTTATGGAAATCAGAGATGATATAAAACGAATTCTGAAGGGCTGCCATAGTGATCCGTTTTATGTGCTGGGGATGCATGTTGACGGAGACGGCTTTGCCGGAAAACTGGAAATCAGGGCTTTTCTTCCGGAGGCTGACAAGGCGTGGGTTGTAGATGAAAATACAGGTAAAGAATTTCTGATGTCCAGGATACGGGACCAGGGGTTCTATATTTTACGGCTCAACAGGAAAGATACTTTTCCATATAAATTAAAAATACAGACAGGCGACGGCGATATTTCCGAATTCAAGGACCCATATTCATTCGGCCGGGTGCTTACAGACTATGATATTTACCTGATAAGAGAAGGTAAACACTATAACAAATACGAAAAATTCGGGGCCCATCTTATGGAGATAGACGGGATAAGCGGAGTCCATTTCGCCGTGTGGGCGCCAAACGCCGAGGCTGTCAGTGTTATCGGGGATTTCAACAGGTGGGACAATAGAAGGCATCCGATGCGTGTTATCGGTTCATCCGGGATATGGGAGCTTTTCATCCCCGGAGCCCGGGAGGGTGACCTGTATAAGTTCGAGATAAAGTCCAGATTCAACAAATATCGTGCGGTCAAGGCCGACCCTTACGGGTTCTATTTTGAACAGAGGCCGAAGAGCGCTTCCATAGTCTATGACATAAATAAATACAGCTGGAATGATGATGAATGGATGACAAATCGCTCAAAGACAAACTGGTTCAGGAGGCCCGTATCGATTTACGAAGTGCATCTTGGTTCATGGATGAGAGCGCCCGATGATGGTGACGGGTTCCTTACATACCGGGAATTCGCGGATAGACTGATAGAGTATGTAAAAGAGATGGGCTATACGCATATAGAGCTGCTGCCCTTATCCGAGCACCCGCTCGATGATTCATGGGGGTATCAGACAATCGGTTATTTTGCGCCTACCAGCAGATTTGGAACTCCGGATGACTTCATGTTTTTTGTGGATAAATGTCACCAGAATAATATCAGTATTATCCTCGACTGGTCTCCGGCGCATTTTCCGAAGGATGGACACGGCCTCGGATTCTTTGACGGCACTGCCCTGTATGAACATCAGGACCCCCGGAAAGGGGAGCATAAGAATTGGGGAACGTTGATTTTCAATTACGGACGCAATGAGGTGAGAAATTTCCTTTTATCGAACGCCCTGTTCTGGCTCGACGTGTATCATATCGACGGGTTCAGGGTTGACGCGGTAGCATCCATGCTGTATCTCGACTATTCCAGGGAAGACGGAGAATGGGAGCCCAATATATTCGGCGGGAATGAAAATCTGGAGGCGATAGATTTTATAAAAAAATTCAATGAGCTCGTACACCAGTACTTTCCCGGTGTATTGACAATCGCGGAGGAGTCCACCTCCTGGTCCGGTGTGTCGAGACCTGTGCATCTCGGCGGTCTCGGATTCGATATGAAGTGGACCATGGGCTGGATGAACGATATGCTCGAGTTTATTTCCCAGGACCCTGTTTACCGGAAATATCATCATAATAATCTTACCTTCAGCCTCCTGTACGCGTTCACCGAAAATTTCGTGCTGGTTATGTCGCATGATGAAGTTGTACACGGCAAGAAGTCGATGCTCGGCAAGATGCCCGGAGACAGATGGCGGCAATTTGCGAATCTCAGGCTTTTCTACGGTTATATGTACAGCCATCCAGGGAAAAAGCTCCTCTTTATGGGCGGCGAGTTTGGACAATGGGATGAATGGAAATTCAACCGCAGTCTTGACTGGCATCTGCTCGAACTTGAAGATCACAGGAAACTCTGGAATTATGTCAGGGACCTCAACGGTATATATTCTTCGGAGCCGGCGCTATATGAGGTTGATTTTGATCAAAAGGGGTTTGAGTGGATCGATTTCAGGGACACGGATAATAGTGTGCTGTCCTTCATCAGGCGCGCCGGAAATCCTGATGATCATATCGTTGTCGTCTGTAATTTCACACCTGTGCCGAGATTCAACTACAGGATCGGTGTCCCTGAGAAATGTTTTTACCGTGAGATACTGAACAGTGATTCAGAGGAATATTACGGCAGCAGTCTCGGAAATTCCGGCGGCGTAAATTCATCTGATGTCCCATGGCACGGCAGACAATATTCCATGGAACTGGTGCTCC
>JAYWMP010000234.1:0-9528 GCA_035873255.1 Nitrospirota bacterium | reverse complement strand
TATGTAATTCAAGCAGGAATATGCACTAAAAAACATTTTATAATGCCGGATTATCCGACATGAACTAAAAGGTATCAGCTATGCGGCTTCAGCCTTTTTCTTCTTTTTCTCAGCCGCAGCGGCAAAGACCTCACGCGCGTTAAAGGTACCGTCAATCGCCTGAACAGGGCATTTTGCGGTGCAGATACCACAGCCTATACATTTGTCCCTGTCGATCAGGTGCATTTTCTTCAGTTCACCCGCCGGTGCGTCAACAGGACAGACCTTTACGCATATCTGGCATCCGATACAGCTTTCAAGGACGGACGCCTTCGGTCTGAGCGGCAGGAAATCTGTAATGGCTTTTGTGGGACATTTCGCAACACAAAGGCCGCATACCCGGCATCTGTTTAAATCGATCACGGATAAGCTCTTCTGAACGGAAGGAGCATCAAACGGACACACCTTTACGCATATGCCACAGCCTATGCATCCGGCATCACAGTTCTTCTTTGTATCACCGCCCTTGTCATTTGAACGGCAGGTGACCAGCACTGTTTTGGAAGCAGGCACGACCTCGATCACTCTTTTAGGACAGGCCTGCTCACACTTTTTGCAGCCCGTGCATTTTGTAATATCCACAACAGGAAGTCCGTTATTCCCCATGGAGAGCGCTCCGAACACGCATGCCGACACACATGTCCCGTATCCAAGGCAGCCGTATACACACGCCTTGTCCCCGCCGCCGACAAGCACCGCAGCCCGGCAGTCTTTTACACCCTCGTACTCAAATCTTCTCCTGGAGTTGTTTTCACCTCCATTGCAGAGCACCCTTGCAAACTGTGGCTCCATCTCCCCAGCCTCTTTTCCCGTAATTTTGGCGATGGCCTCCGCCGACGCCGCTCCGCCCGGCGAACAGAGACTTGGCGAAACATCAGGGTCTGACACAACGGCCTCCGCATACTGCCTGCAACCGGCGTACCCGCATGCGCCGCAGTGCGCGTGCGCCACAAAGTCCAGGACCTGGTCAACACGAGGATCCACCTTTACTGAGAACCTCTTGGCCGCGTAAGCCAATCCAAGACCGAAAACAACGCCTATACCGGTCAGAAATATTGCCGTGAATTTCAGAAGAGGGATCAACTCCACATGCTCTTTCGCCTCAACTCCTCCGCCCACGCCGACATGCGGCAAGGGGAGATGATTGGCCATCATCTGTATCAGGTCGAAAATCCCTGCTAATATCTGTATCACTGAATCGAACATCAGGTCACCTCAATGTTAAGCTTGCACTTTTTATTTATTATAATGTTATAAGTCCTGAAAATCCCGTGAACGCCAGTGCTATGAGCGCCGCAGTTATAAATGATATCGGCAGTCCCCTGAACGGTCTCGGCACGTCAGCCAGTTCAAGTTTTTCACGAATGCTCGCCATTATAATTAGCGCCAGGGCGAAGCCAAGGCCGGAACCCAGTCCGAAGGCGAGACTCTCGATAAAATTATAGCCCTCTCCCGCGTTTATCAGGGGCACGGCGATGATTATACAGTTTGTCGTAATAAGGGCCAGATAGACTCCCAGTTTGAAATACATCCCAGGACTCACTTTTCTCATTATCGTATCCGCGGACTGGACAAACGCAGCGACAACCCCGATGAAGATAATTATCTTGAGAAAGGTTATATCAAGGGGTATCATTATATATTTGAACACAACCCAGCTTAATGCGGCGCTTATCATCATAACAGCCGTAAACGTTATGCTCATGCCGACAGCCGTATCCATCTTCTTCGTAACCCCGAAGAAGATACAGAGTCCCAGAAATCTTGTAAAGACAAAATTGTTTATCACGGATGCTGCAATTACCAACTCGAACAGCTTACCGAAGTCCATCGTTTACCTCCTGAAGATATGTCATACGCCGGATGCGCCCTTGCCGCCAAAGAATCTTATATCAATCCAGTTAAAGAAAGCCATCAAAAAGCCCACGGCAAAGAATCCACCTGTCGGCATGATCATTATAAGCATCGGTTTGGAGTGTATGATCGGCATGCCCCATAAAGCCCCCTTGCCGAGCAGTTCCCTGAAAAAGCCTATTAATACCAGGGCGACAAGGAATCCTATCCCCATCCCGAGGCCGTCCATCGCCGATGATGTCATCTTGTTCTTGCTCGCGAAAACCTCGGCCCTGGCGAAGATGGAAGCAAAGGCCACTATCAGCTGTATATACAGACCTATCTCTTTATATGCGGGTCTCGCGAAGGCGGCCATGGTCATATCTATAACACTGACCCAGCCGGCGATAATAAGCATGAATATCGGTATCCTTATCCTCGGATGGATAATCTTTCTTATGGCCGAGACAGAAACATTAACCATCACCTGAACAAAAATAACCGCGATTCCCATATAAAAAGCGTTTCTTATGCCGGTCGTAACAGCGATTGAAGGGCAGAGACTTATCGCCATCCTGAAGATGGTATTCTCCCCGAATATACCGTTTTTAATGAGTTCCCAGTTCGAGCGCTGCTTGATCATTCTTTCACCTCTCCGGACATTTTCTCCATTATCATCCTGACGCCTTCTCTTACCCCTTCGGTTACAGCGCGGCTTGAGATGGTCGCTCCGGTTATAGCCTGAATATCTTTGTCTGTTTCACGTTTAACAACCACGAGGTGATCAAGGGTCTTCCCCTTGAACTGGTCGGTGAAAGATTCATTCATGATCTCATCACCCAGACCCGGGGTCTCGGCATGATGTAATATCTTGACGTTTCTGACCACAAAGTCCTTGTCTACCGCCACAAAAAGATTTATGTAACTTGAATAACCCTTGCCGAACCCCTGGACGACATAGCCTAATTTCTCCGCGCCTTTTACACCTTCGAAATATTCGGCATGTTTATGGTGGGGCGCCCACTCCCCCAGCTTTATCATCTCATCGGCCCGGGGCATCACCTCTTTCAGCGCTTCCTGTTTCTCTTTCAGTTCATTCTGATACATGATAGGCGATGTCTTGGCATATACGCCGGCAAGTATAAGGCCGCCAATCAGATAAAGCACCGTAAGATTAAACATTATGCTTATCATATCTTTTGCAGTCATTTCTTCTGCTCCTTATTGACTTTTATTGCTCCAAACGGCTTCCTGGTTACACTCCTGTCAATCAGAGGGGAAAAACAGTTCATAAGAAGTATCGCAAACATAACGCCCTCTGGAAAACCGCCCTTAAGTCTTATCAGCATCGTGATCGCTCCGCATCCAATACCAAAGATTATCTGTCCCTTTCTGACGGAGGGAGATGTTACATAGTCCGTTGCCATAAAAAAAGCACCCAGCATAAGGCCGCCGCTCAGGAGATGTATTATGGGATCACCGGTGAACAGGCCCGCCTTACCGCCAAAGACCCAGGCAAGCAGAGCAACAGTGCCCAGAAATGAAAACGGTATATGCCAGGTGATGTAACCCCTCACAAGCAGGAAGACTCCTCCTGCTATCAGGGCTATGGCGGAAACCTCTCCGAGTGAACCGGCGCTGTGGCCCAGCAGCAGCTCTGTGTACAGGTTTATCTTGCTGCCGAAGACCTCCATCAGATGCCCCATGCCTTCTTCTTTCAGTATGCCCAGGGGGGTCGCCGTTGTCTTGGCGTCAAGCGCCACGAATGCTGCTGTCGGCGCCATCCAGGTTGTCATGGCCCTCGGCCATGATATTAGAACAAACGCCCTCCCGATAAGGGCCGGGTTAAATATATTAAATCCAAGACCGCCGAATAGTTGTTTTGTGATAACAACGGCCACGATGGAACCTATGACCGGTATGTAAAACGGCACTGAAGGCGGCAGGTTCATTCCCAGAAGGAGCCCTGTCAGGAAAGAGCTGCCATCGCTGATGGCCGCCTTTTTACCGGAAATCTTCTCGAAGATATATTCCGAAGCCACTGCGGATATGATACTGAGGGCGGTTACGAGTATCGCCTTCGGCCCAAAGAAATAGAAACCCATAAGCAGGGCGGGCAGCAGTGACAGGCTTACAGTCCACATAATACGGCTTGTAGTCTCCCCGCTTCTCACATGAGGGCTGGAAGTTACTATAAAAGAATGCTCTTTTTTCGTTGCATCCATTAAATTCTCCTTACGGCTTAACCATAGATTTAGCTAATCTTACAAGCTGGACGATCGGTCTCTTTGAAGGACAGACATACGCGCAGGTTCCGCACTCAAAGCAGTCAAACAGATTATATTCCCTGGCATCCTCAAAAAAACCTTTTTCTGAAAAGATACTTAGCATCGAAGGTATAAGGTTCATGGGACAGACATCAATGCACCGACCGCACCTGATACAGGGGCCGAAATCTCCGGTATGAACAATATCCTTCTCGGGGATGACAAGTATGCCTGAAGTGCCCTTGGTCACGGGAACATCAAGAGAATACACGGCAAACCCCATCATGGGCCCTCCCGATATCACCTTGCCGACGCCGTTTTTAAAACCACCGCATTCCTCTATCAATGATGATATCTGAACGCCTATCCTGACCATAAGGTTCCCCGGCGTGCTTATCCCTTCACCTGTAACAGTGACCACCCGCTCGATCAGCGGTTTGCCATATCTGGCGGCCTCGTAAACCGCAAGTGAAGTGCCGACATTCTGGACAACAACGCCTACATCCATCGGCAGCCCCCTGGCAGGGACTTCCCTGTCCAGCAGCGCTTTTATAAGCATTTTCTCCGCGCCCTGGGGATATTTGACCTCAAGGGCGTACACTTCTATCCCTGTCTCCCCTTTTACAGCCTCTTGCATCCTGGCTACCGCATCCGGCTTGTTGCTTTCGATCCCGATATAACCCTTCTGTACGCCGAGGACCTTCATGAGGATCTTAAGTCCTTCGACTATCTCCGCGGGCTTTTCGAGCATAAGCCTGTAATCGGCAGTCAGATACGGCTCGCATTCAGCGCCGTTTATCAGTACGACATCTATCGTTTTCTCTTTTGGAGGAGAGAGCTTTACGTTTGTCGGAAAAGCAGCGCCACCCATTCCGACTATTCCGGCATCTTTTATCTTTCCCCTGAGTTCATCGGCCGACAGGCCCATGTAATCCGGAGAATCCTTAAGCGTGGTCCATTCATCCCTGAAGTTATTTTCGATCACAATGGAACTCACCATCTTTCCGGTTGCACTCGGAAAATCTCCTAACGCAACGACCTTCCCTGATACGGAAGAGTGGATCGGGGATGAAACAAAACCACCGGGTTCCCCTATTAATTCGCCTTTTTTCACTTCCTGCCCTATGGTTACAAGCGGCTTGCAGGGGGCGCCGATATGCTGGCTTAACGGAATCACCACTGTTTTGGGCGGTTTAGCCTCGGCAATAGCACAATTTGCAGCTAATATTTTCTTGTCAGGCGGATGAATGCCACCCTTAAACGTTGCAAGACCCATATCAGATTTCCTCCTTGGAAAATGGAAGACCAAATAAAAACCCTTATTTAATACCATGCCGGGAGTTAATATGTCAAGCCATAATTTTAGGTTACCTGAAAATTTCTCAGTTCAACAGGTCCTGTCATGCGTTTATTCTTAAGATTGTCTATTGGTCAGGCGGGCTGCGTTTCTATAAAAAACAATGCGTGGATATCGTCAGTCTATTTTTCTTCACACCACTCTCGCGCGTTCTGGAACATCTTAAGCCAGGGTGAGGCCCTGAGTTCTCTCTTCCAGTCTTCAGGCATCCAGGCCCACTGCCATTTCAGGAATGCGCGCTCTGGATGCGGCATTACGGCGAGGTGCCGTCCATCCGGAGAACATAAGGCGGCGATACCTTCAGGGCTGCCATTGGGATTAAAAGGATATCGATCTGTCGGATCTCCCTTGTCATCGGCATACCTGACCGGCGCAAGTCCCTGCTCCAGAATTTTTTGCTTTATACCCTCATCCGGGAAATACGCCCTCCCCTCTCCGTGGGCCACCCAGACGCCAAGCACGGCGTCTTCCATGCCTTTAAGCATAATCGAAGGGCTCCGCAGAATCCTTACCGATGCAAAACGCGATTCAAACCTGCCCGAGATGTTATGGATAAACCTCGGCTGTCTGTTATCGTCTACCCCCTGCCACGGCACCCAGCCCAGCAGCGCCATAAGCTGGCACCCGTTGCATACCCCCAGGCTGAAAGTATCGGTGCGGTGATAGAATGCCTGAAACTGCCGCCAGATATTTTTATTGTACCTTATGACGCCCGCCCACCCTTTTGCGGAATCGAGGACATCGGCGTAGCTGAAGCCCCCGACAAAGACAGCGCCGGAAAACTCTTCCATGTCCGCCTTCTCTTCAAGAAAATCCGTCAGAGTTACGTCCCACGGTTCAAATCCCGCCAGATAAAACGCGGAGGTCATCTCCCTGTCGCCGTTGCTCCCCTCTTCCCGGATAATCGCAACCTTCGGCTTGTCGCCGCGGTTTATTATTTCGTCCGGTGTCGGCTCGGGCGTATATGACAAGCTGAATGACGGCCCCTGCCTGTCATAGATATTCTTCTTCTCTTCTTCGGCGCAGACAGGGTTTCTCTGGAGCATCTCCAGCCTGCTGCCGGTCTCTTCCCAGACACCCCTCAGCACCCTCATATCATTCTTCAGCACAACCCGGCCGTTTATGGCTATGGTTATCTCTTTCTCTTCGGACGTATCGCCCAACATCCGGTGAGGTATGGCTTCCGCCTTCAATATCCCCATTATCTTTTCAGAGTCTCCGGGGAGACATTCGATAACAAGTCCCAGTTCTTCCGAGAAGAGTGCGTTGACGGCATCATCCGTTGATTCCATATCTACGGCAAATCCGCAGTTTCCTGAAAACGCCATCTCGAGCAGTGTTGTAACCAGTCCGCCGTCGCTCCTGTCATGGCCGGCCAGTATCATATCTTGCGGGATAAGCGCCTGTATAACTTCGAAACTCCGCTTTAATAATTCAGGATCATTGACATCAGGGGATTCATCCCCTACCTGGCTGAAGCACTGTGCCAAAGCAGAGCCGCCCATGCGGTTGCCGCCGTTCCCCAGGTCGATAAACAGCAGCCTGCTGTGTCCGGGCCTTTTAATGTCAGGCGTTATGACTTTTGTAATATCAGGGCATGTTACATATGCCGAAAGAACAAGGGTCCCAGGGGATTTTACGGTCTCGGTGCGTCCGGATGGGTCTGTGACCCGGGCGGCCATCGACAGGCTGTCTTTTCCGCCGTCAACAGCAATGCCAAGTTCCGTCATGATATCCCTCATGGCAACGGCCGCATCGTATAAATCCGCCCCTTCCCCCGGCAGTTTAGGCGCCCACATCCAGTTCCCGGAACATTTAATGTCTTCAAGCGCGCTCACCTTTGCCCAGACAATATTTGTAATGGCCTCGCCAACAGTCATCCTCGCCATCGCCGCGGGGCTTATTAATCCCTTTACCGGCTGCTCCCCCATGGATATTGCGGCGCCGGTCAATCCAAAATGGCTCTGGGCGATCACAGCAACATCCGATACCGTAAGCTGAAGGGGCCCGGCACACTGCTGCCGCGCAACGAGACCCGTAACGCTCCTGTCGACCTTGTTTGTGAGAAATCTCTTTGACCCGACGGAAACGAGCCTCAGGACCCTGTCAAGAGCCTCTCCCACGGTAAGTCCTTCCGGCAGCCGCAGTGGTTCACGGCCGCGTTTGACCCTGTCAAGCCTGAATGTCTTACCGGGCATATCGCCAAGCACCTTTTCGAGATGCAGATTGACCGGGGTGCTCCCGTCGGTCTCGTCATGGAGCACTATAAATCCGTCTCCTGTAATCCTGCCGATGAATGCGCAGGGGACTTTTTCCCTTTTACAGAAGCCAAGGAATTCATCAGCCCTGTCAGGGTGAATGAGAAGCGCATTCTGCTCCTGATATTCGGCCCCCCATATCTCGAGCACCGAGAGCGTATCGTCACCCGTCTGTATCTTTCTGATCTCGATACGAGCGCCAGCAGGATAGATTATCTCCTTAACAACATTGCAGTTCCCGCCCGCGCCCTGGTCATGTATGCTTATGATCGGATTATCCGCGCCCATCTCAACACACGCGCGTATGACCCTGTTCATCTTCTGTTCCATCTCCGCGTCTCCGCGCTGCACCGCGTTAAAATCAAGCTCGGCGACATTCGTTCCCTGTATCATGCTCGACGCGGCGCCGCCGCCCATGCCTATGCGGTATGCCGGGCCGCCGACCTTGGTGACAAGCATTCCCTTCCCGGGGCTCTCCTTCTCTGTATGCCTGGAATCCATCTGCCCTATCCCGCCCGTGAACATTATCGGCTTAATCCACTCTCTCCGTTCGCCGTCAGGCAGTCTGAGGCCGAAAGACCTTGTAAATCCCTGGATAACGGGCTCTCCGAATTTATTTCCATAATCCGAGGCGCCGTTGCTCGCCTCTATCTCTATGGCGAGAGGAGCGGCGAGGTTCGGAGGATAAGTGAAAGACCGGTCTTCCCATGGGAGCGGATAGCCCGGTATCCCGAGATTTCCGACACAGTATGCCGAGGTCCCGGCTATAACCAGGCCTCCCTTTCCGACCGCCTGGACATCACGGATCCTTCCGCCCGTGCCTGTCTCCGCACCCGGGAAAGGCGCCACTCCACTCGGGAAATTATGTGTTTCAGCCGTAAAGGTGATATGTAATTTAACGGATGCCGCTTCAAAGCGGGAGGGCCGGCCCGGATTCTCCGGCATTATTGTCCGGACATCATAACCACATATCGCGCTCGAGTTGTCCCTGAAGGCAATAATGCTGTTGTTTGGATTCCTCTCAAGTGTATGCCTTATGACCGCCATGAGGTTCTCCGGCATCTCCCTGCCGTCGATAAGCAGTTTTCCCCTGAAAAACCAGTGGCGTGAATGTTCGCTGTTCGACTGGCTGAGGTCAAAGCATTCGACATTGGTGGGGTTTCTGCCAAGCTCCGTTACGAAGAGGTTGTAATAGTAATCAATGTCCCAGTCATCGAGGCCCAGTCCCATCCCGGCATTCAGCTTTTCGAGCGCGGCCCTGCCCTCTTCGATCAGCGGCACATGGAATACGGGTTCGGGCTTTATTCCGGTCTCAAAGGTTTTTAACTGTTCCGGGTATATACATTCGGTCATCCGGTCATAAAGACCGTCCATGAACTTCTCTAACAGTTCAATGTCAAGTCCGGAGGATGATTCCATGCCGTACCGTTTTGAACGTTCTATCCGCTTTATCTTCTTCAGACCGCATGCATGGCATACGGCAACGGCATTTGTGGACCACGCAGTCGTAAAATTCAGGCGGGGGCCGGTTTCAATATAAACACCCTGGGTTAAAAAACTCACTGACGAAAAGTTCCCCGGCTCGAATGTCTCGCTGAGCAGCCATCTCAATATATCGGCTTCTTCAGGGAGAAGCGGCTCTTCGGCCTCGATATAAAAACAGAACTCCGTCTGTATATCCCTGATATCATTGCTGATCTTCTCTCTTGCCGATGACAGGAGATTATCTTTTCCGGCATCTGTAACCGCAGGCCTTTTATACCTGTATATTAAC
>JAYWMP010000051.1:0-2742 GCA_035873255.1 Nitrospirota bacterium | reverse complement strand
AGATGAGCAAGCACAAACATAAAAAACTGCTCAAAAAAACCAAGCATCAGCGCAGAAGAAATAAATAAAGTGTCTGATAGATGTTAAGACCTTTTCTGACAACAGGGATAGGAAGTCTGCCTTATTATGACGCGGAAGACGCGTGCAGGCTTATACTTGATACATTCGATATTCCGTTCTGGCCGCAGCTTCCCAAAATATCCTTTAGGGAGTTTATGGTTCCGCAATACGCTGAAGGGCTGCCTTTTTTGAGGGTTGACCCTGAAAAGGATACTGTCTGGATCGAGAGGAACGGTTCAGACGAACTCGAAAGGTTTTATGAAAGCTGGACCGAAGAGAGCAGGATTGCGATCTCGGAAGACTATGCCAGGGGACTCCATACCTTTGTAAGGCTGCTCGGGAACAGGAGCTTTGAATACATCAAAGGCCATGTCACCGGCCCTCTGACGTTTACCCTTGGATTGAAGGACAGGGATGGCAGGCCGGTTTATTTTGATGAGGAGCTTCGTGAAATCTCCCTGATGCTGCTTAAGGCAAAGATCCGGTGGCAGTATGATATTCTGAAGCCTTTTGCTGAAAACGTCATAATCTTCATTGATGAACCGATCCTTTCCGCGCTCGGCAGTTCGAGCTACCTGGGGGTGAACAGCGAAGAAGCCTTAAGGTTGATGGTCGAGGCGGTCGAGACAATAAGATCTCTGGGCGCCATCTCCGGCATCCATTGCTGCGGCAATGCCGACTGGCCGCTTGCGGTCAGGAGCGGGGCGGATATAATAAATTTTGATGCATATGATTACATTGATACGATCGCGATATACCATGAAGAGTTCAGGGGTTTTATGGAAAAAGGCGGTTTCCTGGCATGGGGCATAGTCCCGACATCCGAGGCGATAAAGACTGAAAGCCCTGAGTCCATTAAGGGCCGTTTTGATACAGGCTTAAAAAAACTCTCGAAAGAGATTCCTGAACAGCTTATCCTTTCAAGGATGCTCCTCACCCCGTCATGCGGTACCGGGTCGAGGACCGTGGAAGAAACTATAAAAGTCTTTCAATTGCTTATCAGGCTGAAAGAGACACTTTGCTGAATATGTTATGCCTCTCCGGCCATGAGGAAAAGCAGGCTTGATCGCGTCCCATTCTTCCAGGTAAGTTTCATACAACACTGAGTTTTAGTTGATCCGGCGGACAGTATCTGCCGGGGGGAGCAGGGTATTTTAAAAATGAAAGGTGTTTTTATATCTTTTGAGGGTATTGAGGGAACAGGCAAATCCACACAGGCAGTGCTTATTTCTGAATACCTGAAGGGAAGAGGTCTGAGCGTTACGCGGACGGAGGAGCCGGGCGGCACGCTCATAAGTTTGAAGATCAGGGAGCTTCTCCTTTCACTGGACAGCAGGGGGATGGACCCTGTCACTGAACTCCTGCTGTATAACGCCTCGCGGGTCCAGCTTATTCATGAGGTTATAACCCCCGCACTCGAAAGGGGTGATATTGTAATTACAGACAGATTCAGCGATTCAACAGTAGCGTATCAGGGTTACGGCAGGGGCATCGACCTGGGATTGATAGATTCTCTCGACAGGATCTCCACGGGCGGGTTACGGCCTGATATTACGATACTTCTTGACACGGATGTAGAGACAGGCCTGAGGCGGAACAGGGCGGTAAACAAGCTTGACCGTCTTGAACTCGAGGATATATCTTTTCATGAAAAGGTGAGAAGGGGTTTTCTTGAGATTGCTGAAAAAGAGCCTGAAAGGGTAAAATTGGTTGATAGCGCCGATAAGGTAGAAAATATAAATAAAAAAATAGCTGATATTGTCCTTGCGTTTCTTGATAGACGTAAAAATTAGACTTGCGCCGCCGGGAGCCCGGACTGCCAGGGATAATGCTTTTTCAGCTGAAAATTTTGCAGGGAAAGATGTCTCTTAAAGATATAATAGGCCAGGAAAAGGCCGTTAACATACTCTTCGCGTTAATAAAAAGGCAGAGGGTCGCCAGCTCATACCTGTTCTGCGGCGAACCCGGAATCGGCAAAAAGACGGCTGCAATTAATTTTGCAAAGGCGCTGAACTGCCGGGAAACGGATTTCCCGTTATATTCAGGACATCCTCCCACCCCCTCTCTGGAGGACGGAAACCAGAGGAGATTTGACGCATGCGATACGTGTGATTCGTGCAGGAAGATCGATAGAGGGATCCATCCGGATTTCCTGCTTGTATTATCCGATGACAGACAGATAAAGATAAACGAGATAAGGATGATCGACGACGCGCTTTCCTTTAAACCGTTTGAGGCCAGGAAAAAGATAGTTATTGTGGATGACGCCGATACAATGAATATTTCCTCCGCGAATGCGTTTCTCAAGACACTTGAGGAACCACCCGAGGAGAGTCTTATAATTCTGGTCTCATCCAACCCCGAGCGCCTTCCCGGCACCATAAGGTCGAGGTGTTCGAGGATTAATTTCACCCCGCTTTCACTGGAGTCATGCAGACGTGTGCTTGAGGGAAAAATCCCTGGGGAAGGCCTTGATTTCGCGGCCAGGCTTTCGATGGGAAGGCCCGGCCTGGCGCTTTCCTCCGACCTGATGAAGGAAAAGGAATGGTTTCTCATCCTTTTCAGGAGCATGCTTAAGGCTGAAAAGGACGGTTGGACGTCGAGAGAAGAGATGGACCGCTGGTTTGAGCTTGTATTAACATTATTCAGGGATATGGCGGTGCTTAAGGTGACCGGCGAATC
>JAYWMP010000187.1:0-5911 GCA_035873255.1 Nitrospirota bacterium | reverse complement strand
TTTAATCAGATAGCTAAAGCAAGATTGGAAATAGAGCTTAAATGACAAAAGAACTATGTTATGTAATTGAACAGATCAGCAGGGAAAAGGGCATATCAAAAGAAATCCTGATTGAAGCGCTTGAGTCGGCGCTTGTCTCTGCGATAAGAAAGAAATACGGTGACAAGAGAAACATTAACCTCTCGATTGACCGCCAGAAATGCAACATAGACGTCTTTGAAACCAAGACGATAGTCGCGGAGGTGACAGATCCCTATGAGGAGATATCGATAGATGAGGCCGGCAAATTATTTCCGGACGCTAAGGAAGGTGAGACTGTTGACATCCCCCTTGACCTCCATGATCTGGGAAGAATAGCAGCCCAGACTGCCAAGCAGGTCATATTCCAGAGGGTCAGAGAGGCTGAAAGAGACGTTATTTACAATGAATTCAAGGATAAGGTCGGCCAGGTTGTCAGCGGCGTAATAATGAGAAGAGAGAAGGGGGTTTATTATCTTAATCTGGGAAAAACAGAGGCGATACTTCCCTTTAAGGAGGCCCTTCCGAGTGAGAATCTCAAAAGAGGCGATACTGTAAAGGCGATAATAGAAGATGTGAAAATTACAGCAAAAGGGCCTGCCATAATGTTATCGAGGACGGTCCCTGATTTTGTGGCAGGATTGTTCAGGTTGGAAGTGCCCGAGATTAACGAGGGTCTTGTTCTGATAAAGGACATTGTGAGGGAACCGGGCGAACGCACGAAAATAGCGGTCTATGCAAAAGACAGCACTGTTGATCCGGTTGGTTCCTGTGTTGGAATGAAGGGGACGAGGGTACAGATTATAGTACGTGAACTCAAGGGAGAAAGAATAGATATTATTCCCTGGACGGATGACCCCAGAATTCTTGTCGCCAGGGCTCTCAGCCCTGCCAGCATCGATAAGATCGGCATTAATGAAGAGGGCAAAACCGCGATGGTTGTTGTGAATGATCAGCAGTTGTCGCTTGCTATCGGGAAAAAAGGCCAGAATGTGAGACTCGCCATGAAGCTCACAGGATGGGACATTGATATAATAAGTGACACTGAATACTCAAAAATCAGAATGGAAGAGACCGATAAAGCGCTCGCGGATTCAATAAAGAAGGACCGTCAGAAAAACGATAACCCTTCTGTTGATGGATAGCGATCTTTCAGACCGCCACATACAATATGCTAAAGGTGTAGGACCCCGGATGGCTGTTCTCATGGGCCGTCTTGGGATTAAAACGATCAAAGACGCGCTTTATTACCTGCCTTACAGATACGAAGACAGAAGCAGTCCCGTGAAAATCCGTGATATCAGTGCCGGAAGTTATGAAACTGTCAGGGGCACAATAGTTTCATCGGAACTTACATCGGCGCGTGGAGGGAAGGTCAGGATATTCGAGGCCGTTATTAATGATGGCACGGCGTCTTTGAAATGCCGGTGGTTTAATCAGGCCTTCCTGAAAAAGAGGCTCGGTAAGGGGCTGGAAGCGGTCTTCAGCGGGACTGTTGCAATAAACGCTTATTCCGGCGATTGCCTGGTGATTGACAACCCCGAATATGAAATAATTACAGGGGATGACGACTGTATCCATACGCAGAGGGTCGTCCCGGTTTACAGGGTGACAGAGGGGCTCAGTCAGAGACAGTTCAGGAATATCATCTTCTCAATTGTCAACACATACGCGGAGGATGTAATTGATACGATACCGCGCGAAATTATCGAAAAGAACAATCTGCCCGCATTACATCAGAGTATTATTCGTCTGCATTTCCCTGAAGACAACCTCCATATTGACTTATTCAACGGATGCTCCACTCTTTACCATAAGAGACTTTATTTTGATGAGCTTTTTATGTTCGAGGCAGGCATGGCGCTCAGGAAGAAGAGAACGGCGCGCAATAAAGGCATCTCATTCAGGTCCGCCGGAAAAATGCGAAAGGCGCTTCTGGAAAACCTGCGGTTTGAATTGACGCGCGCGCAGGAAAGGGCGGTCGAGAGCATTATCAGGGACATGCGGAGTCCCTATCCCATGCACAGGCTGATACAGGGCGATGTTGGGTGTGGCAAGACTATAGTAGCGCTGCTGGCGATGCTTAACGCCGTTGAATGCGGATATCAGGCTGTGTTAATGGCCCCAACCGAAGTGCTCGCGGAGCAGCATTATCTGGGTGTTTACGGGTTGATAGAGAACATCGGGCTGGAGCCGGTGCTGTTTACCGGTGGTTCCAGGGAGAGACGGATGGACCGTATAGCATCTGGTGAAGTAAAAATTATCATAGGCACCCACGCGCTGATACAGGAAGGCGTCATTTTCGGAAATCTTGGACTTGCCGTGATCGATGAGCAGCATAAATTCGGTGTTATGCAGAGATCGTTACTCGGAAGGAAAGGCATGAATCCGGATCTCCTTGTGATGACCGCCACGCCGATACCAAGGTCTCTTTCTCTTACCCTGTACGGTGATCTTGACTGCTCGGTAATCGATGAACTGCCTCCCGGCAGGAAGCCGGTGGTCACAAAATTGTTTAATTCATCGCAAAAAGATGCTATATACAGTCTGTTGCTTGGCGAGACAAAGAGGGGCAGACAGTCGTATGTCGTCTATCCGGCGATAGAAGAGTCGGAAAAGGCCGGTCTCAAGTCCGCTGTCCAGGGGATGGAGGCCTTCAGGAAGATATTCCCTGAATTCAGGATTGAATTACTGCACGGCAGAATGAATGCCGGTGAAAAGGAAGATGTAATGGCCTCTTTTAAGAGAGGAGAAATAGATATTCTTGTAAGCACAACCGTGATAGAAGTCGGGATGGACGTGCCGAACGCGACTGTAATGCTTGTAATTCACGCCGAGAGGTTCGGGCTTGCACAGCTTCACCAGTTGAGGGGGAGGGTAGGACGGGGCGCTGACAGGTCGTACTGTCTTCTGATAGTATATGAACCATATGGAGAAGACGCGAAACGCCGACTGAATATTATGATTAAGAGTAATGACGGATTCAGAATATCGGAAGAGGACCTGAAGATCAGGGGGCCCGGTGAGTTTCTGGGGACGAAGCAGGCCGGGATGCCGGAACTGAAAAACGCGGACATAGTGAGAGATATTGAGATACTCGAGACAGCAAGAACAGAGGCGTTTAACTTGATAGATGCAAGTCCGGGACTGGAACAATACCCCTTGCTCGGGAAGTCAGTCGAAGCATTCTGGAAAGGGAAAGTCGATTTCTACAGAACAGGATAATGGAGGTGATATGTTTAAGAAACTGTATGAAACATTCAGGGGAGGCATCGAAAAAATAAGATGGTTTGCCACTATTCTTTCTGAAAGGATAAAGATTGAAATAGCCGTGATCAAATTACTGTATGAGTCGAAGGAGATGGACAGGAAAAAGGATGAGTTGCTAAAAAAGATAGGCCGGAGGGTGTATGACCTGAAAGGACATACCGACAGGAATATATTCAGGGACAGGCTTGTGGTTGATACTCTGGCCGAAATAGAAGAGATCGAAACGGGTATCGATGAACTGAAGCAGCAGGCCTCCGGGATCAGCGGATTGGAGGATTAGGTGCTTTTCTATTTTGCAGTCTTTGTCTTTGGTTTATTAATCGGCTCATTCCTGAATGTCTGTATATACAGGATTCCTAGGAACATGTCCGTTGTGTGGCCTTCATCAAGATGCACGTCATGCGACAGTCCTGTCAGGCCGTGGGACAATATTCCTCTAATAAGCTATCTGTTTCTGCGGGGCAGATGCAGGTACTGTAAAGATAAGATATCTGCCAGATATCCGCTTGTGGAGGCGATTAACGCCTTCCTGTATGTAAGTCTTCTCTGGAGATACGGCCCTGGATGGGATTTTCTCCTGTACTGTGTTCTGGTTTCATCGCTGATAGTCATAACTTTCATCGACCTCGACTATCAGATAATACCCGACAGGATCACGCTCGTGGGAATCCCGATCGGGCTGCTGGCCGGGTCTCTTCTTCTGCCGGACCCCTTTCTGAGGGCGTCTGCGCTGGGATACAAGGCATCGGTCGCCGGGTTTCTCATCGGCGGGGGATTCTTTTATCTCGTCGCGGTGTTGAGCAGGGGCGGGATGGGCGGTGGAGACATTAAACTGATGGCGATGGTGGGGGCGTTTCTGGGCTGGAAAGCTGTACTTCTGACGACTTTACTGGGGAGTCTTTCAGGTTCGATCGTCGGTTTATTTTTGATGGCGGTTAAGGGCAAGGGAAGAAAATACAGGATACCTTTCGGGCCTTTTCTTGCACTTGGAACGCTGGTCAGCCTGTTTTTCGGGCAGGAAATATTGATATGGTATTTATACTGAAATCTACAATATGAACCATGATACGGTTACGATAATTACTCTCTTCTCGATCTGTACAATCCTCTTTTTTTCCTGCATTATGAAGATAGTTATCGGGTATTACAGAAAAAGACCTGAAGTACAGAAGTATGACGCGGGTCATGTCGGATTTGTTGTTGATACCTTTCATACCCTTGTCTCCAGATTAAAGGAGAAAGAAAGGGAACTCGAGATGCTGAAGAAGAACGCTGAGGAGAAGGCGACCACAATCGAAATATATAATGAAAATATCTTCCAGAGCGTACCGAGCGGGGTGATAAGCTTTGATCGTGAATCCAGGATTACCAGGATAAATTCAACCGCCGCGAAGATACTCGGGCTGAAGGAGTCCAATATTGCCGGAAGAAGGCATAACGAGATACTGAACAGCCCGATTACCGATATTATAGAGAGCAACAAGACCGTCGAGAGGGCGGAAATAAGCTATACCACGCAAACCAGCAAGAGAATATGGCTCGGGCTTACGATCTCGCCGCTTAAGGACAGTTCCAATAATATAATAGGACAGATACTGGTCTTTACGGACCTGACGGAACTTAAGGCCTTTCAGTCACAGATGGAACTGAGGGAGCGGCTCTCTTCACTTGGTGAAATGTCTGCTGGAATCGCTCATGAACTGAGAAACCCTATGGCCGTCATCTCCGGGTATACAAAAATACTTTCAAAAAAAGTGGATAACTCTTTAATGCCGGCCATTGATTCGATTTCGAGGGAAGTCGCGGTTATGGACAGGATTATAACCGACTTTTTATCATTTGCGAGACCTTCGGAATTAATACCTTACGACGTCGACCTGGATGAAATCGCGGTCTCCTGTATTAAGGCCATTGAAGTCCTGAACAGGAATGGAAATATATCCATCCGGGCCGATAAGCTGCCGGTCATAAAAGGAGATGAAATACAGATGAGACAGCTTTTCAGTAATCTGTTCCAGAATGCCGTTGAAGCAATGCCTGACGGTGGCAGCCTGAATATCAGCGTCTCGACCGGGGATTCCCTGGTTATATCAATTTCAGACACCGGCCACGGGATTCCGGACAATATCCGGGATAAAATCTTTCTTCCTTTTTACACCACGAAAGAGAGGGGGACCGGTCTCGGCCTTTCTATCGCGCATAAAATTGCAATCTCTCACGGAGGGAGTATACAGGTTGACACGGGTATCAGGGATAAGGGCACGACTTTCATCCTGAAATTCCCGGCAGAAATTATAGTCGACTGCGGTCCGCATATATAGGATATAACCTGTATACAGCCGCAAAGACACTACCGGATCATGCAGGGGATAACAGTGTACCGCAGGCATGGCCACTTGTTTCGCCCTGCCTGCGCATATTAATGAATTTCACACAACACTGAGTCTAATGCCGGCTGAACTTCATAGCCTTCATCCGTTTTTTCTTTGCTTCCCGTTGTTTGCGCTTCTCTTTTACGGAAGGTTTTTCGTAAAAGCTTCTCTGTTTAATCTCTTTGAACAGACCTTCTTTCTGTAAGACGCGTTTTAGAGATTTAAGCGCTTTTTCGATATCATTTTCATGG
>JAYWMP010000038.1:0-4358 GCA_035873255.1 Nitrospirota bacterium | reverse complement strand
TCATCAAATTTTGTCGGAAAAAGTATTTTATCTATTTTCATGATTACACCATTATAAAAAGAAAATGAAAGTTATTAAAACAAAAATCGGCACAAGTATTATGAATGAATACTTAAACATATAACCGAAGAAGCTTGGCATTGGCGTTCCCAATTCCTCGGCAATCGAGCGCACCATGAAATTAGGGGCATTACCTATATATGTCAATGCTCCAAAAAACACCGCCCCCGTCGAAATCGCAGCGAGATAAACGGGGTTTTCCTTTATTAAAAGGGCTATAGCCTCCGGCCCGGGAACACCGGTATAAAAACCGCCCGTTGCGGTGTTCAGAAAGGTTAGGTATGTGGGTGCGTTGTCAAGAAACGCGGAGAGCATGCCAGTAACCCAGAAATAATGAACAGGTTCACGTACCGCTGTAATGACCCATGAGAGTTCGCCCCTCGCTCCAGCCTGAAGTATAGCAAGACAGGGTATCATCGAAAGAAAGATTCCGAAAAAGAGAATGGAGACTTCCTTAATGGGAAACCACGTAAACGCATTATCCTCGCGAACTTTCCGCTTTGTGAGTGTCAGGGAGAGGACCCCCATTAATATTAAAAAAACGTCTCTTACTATGTCCTGCACGCCCCTGTGAACTCCCAGTATGGATATCTCCCCCCATTTAACCGTTCCACTCAGGAGAACAGCCCCGACAATACCGGCAAGAAAGATAAAATTAGAGTAACCTTCAATGCTTACCGGCTCATTTATCCCGTCGTCGGGGAGACTGGCTATTCCTTCTTTTCTGTAGAAATAAGTATCCAGGACAAAATAAACCGGCAGCAGAACCATAACCGCTACCAATAACTGTTTCACCAGGCTGAAGGTCCAGAAAAAAGGCACTCCCCGCAAGAACCCCAAAAACAGGGGAGGGTCGCCGAGAGGGGTCAATAACCCGCCGATATTGGCTACCATAAATATAAAAAAGACCACCATGAACGAGCGATTTTTTCTCCTGGCGTTAGCGCGCAAAAAAGGGCGAATGAGAAGCATCGCCGCGCCTGTAGTCCCCATCCATGACGCCAGAATCGTTCCGACCAGGAGGATCATGGTATTAAAAGCGGGCGTGCCGCGTAATGTTCCTCTTAACAATATCCCGCCAGACACCGTATATAGTGATCCAAGGAGAATGATGAATGGAAGATAATCAGCTAACATGATATGAAGTATTTCCCGCAGCCCCGCCATCTTATAAAATATCAATAAAGGTATGACCGTAATCAACACCCAGAATAGCGTGACTTTACCGAAATGGTGATGCCAGAGTTTTGGAAGAACAAGAGGAAACAGTGCTATTGATAACAGCATTCCTGCAAATGGCAGCAGGCTGTAAAAAGGTAATGTCTCTCCAATAGCGGGCGCTTTTTCAGCACCGGCATACGCAGAGGTCAAGGGAATAAGGCATAAGAATAGAAATGACAGAATAAGGCCGGACTTTGCCTGTTTCATCTTCGTATTTCTGGAATCAGTCTGCTTAACCAATGAATATTTACAACCCTCATGACTTTAAACTATTCTCGTGCATGCCTCCCGAAAATATATTTTCAGGAAGCAGGCATCCAGTTCCCCGCCCAGGCAGGAAATATATATTACCATATCCGGATTGATGATAATTAGAGTCTGTTTGTAAATCGCCATTTTTATTTTTTGTCATGCCCGAAGTCAGTAATCGGGCATCCAGGAGGTTCCGGATCCCGGTTCGACATGACCTGTTTGATTGCCGGGTTAATAGTAACCGCGTTTTCAGAAGACTAAAAAACTTTCCTGAAAAATCTGTATTTCCGATATCTAAGGATGACCCCTTCCGGTGTAATCCGTTCTATCCTGATACCGGAATCCATAGTCTGGCCTTCATACATTATCTGGTCCCCTATTCTTACAAATCTGGAACGCGGATCATTGGAATATATAAAAGCGGTAACCGATAAGTCCGGCAGGCTCTTGCGGATAGATACAGGCAGCTCGTCCATGTCATACACTTTTTTCTCCGGAGCCTTCCCGCCGACGGTACCGGGTGGATTCTCAACCCGCTCAGCTTTTTCTGGTCCGGCTATGGGAATCGCCGGCATACGCATCATGGCCTTATTATCTCCCGGGCTGTCGGGCCCTCTTCCGCTGTCATTTTCAGCCGCCTTAAGCGGGGGAGAAGCGGTCCCGGTCACTCCCTGTTTTGATTCAGGCGACGCCTTATCAACGGTCTGCACCGGCTCCGGAACAGAGACTTGCGCCACCGGGCCGGATACCAATGGTCCGGCCTGCATGGCGTCGTCCTGATGCGAATCGTCCACAGGAGGCGCCTGACGCGGGGGACTCAGCGACCAGAATACTAATCCGGCATTCAGAATCAGGGCAAAGAGAAGCAGATACGGCCACCTCAACTTTCCCCCCGGCTTTTCCGGCAGGGGGTCGGGATGTGTATTCATATGCTGCTCCACACCCTTTTTACGTTGCTGCTCGGCCTTTTTCAGCGCATCAAGAATAAAAGACATTTTGACTATCCCCTCAATTTACCGTTAATTTTGGAACTTCTCCATTAGTTAAGTTGTTAAACTGGATTATGGTCTGAGCGCCGATGATCCCATCAGGCGTCAACCCCATCAGAAGCTGAAAACTCCTTAATTGTTTAAGCAACTCGCCTTTCAATACCTGGCCTCCTCCCGGCCTGGCCTTACGGCCCTGAATAATCGCAATCTGATTATCCAGCCAGGCAACCATCTTCCCCTTATCACCCGGCCTGATGTTTCCATTATAATCCGGGGGTGGACGCCAAAACAGCATATATTCGCCGGACCAGTATGATTCAATAACTTTAACGGAATTACTGAATGTCTTTTTCCCGGCGACAAGTGTTGCGGTCTGACCTTTCAGGGATGTGACCGTGACAAAAAATGGCCGGCCTTCAGAATCAAACACCTTCAGCATCACGGGCCTGTTCAGAGTAAGGATGGTCGAAAGATCGCCACTCGACTCCAGGCATCTCAAGCCCTGCTCACGGGCATAATGGCAGGCCGGACCGTTGACCCGCGGCTCATAGTCCATGTCCCATTGCCTGAACAGGGCCTGAAAAGCTGCATCCCTGGTGCGGGAATCCTGGGGAAAGCCCGGCGCCCACTTCAGTACGGTCAGCCCGGGACCGGCGAATACATTATTAACGATACCTTCCCAGGTTATTGATCCCATGCTAATATCGGCTAAAGACGAGAGCCTGTCCCTGTAATAATAACCCGCTGAAAGCAGAAAACAAACAACAACTGCGATCACCGCGATTAACGCCATTTTCGAAGTTAAGAGTCTTTCCCTCCATCTCTTTCGAGGATCAACACTTCCGAATACCTCTCGGGCGGCTTTGGCCAGGGTATGTCTGTTTACTAACCGGTGTTCCTGGACATACGCCCCGAGCAATGCCCGGTCACACAACAGATTGATTAATCGCGGTATGCCACCGCTAAGACGATAAAGCTTGCTGATCGTCTCGGCGGGAAACAATTCAGTATAAACCCCTGCTATGGCAAGACGATATTTTACGTATGCGGATATGTCCTTTGCGGAGAGTGGCTCAAGGTGGAACCGCGCAGTAATACGCTGCGCCAGTTGCCGCAACTCCGGGCGCGCCAATTTCTCCTGAAGTTCGGGCTGGCCCAGCATAATTATCTGTAGAAGCTTACGCTCGTTGGTCTCAAGGTTTGTGAGCAGCCGTAGCTGCTCCAATACTTCCGTCGAGAGGTTCTGGGCCTCTTCAATAATAAGCACTGTCTTGCGTCCCCTGGCGTGTTCTTCGAGCAGATATTTATTAATATAATCAACGAAGACCTTAACACTGGTATTCTTTTCAGGAACGATGACGCCCAGCTCATCACAGATCGAGGCCAGTAACTCCTCAACGGTCATTTTGGGGTTGAGAATAAACGCGATATTGATATTTCCAGGTACCTGTTCAAGCATGGAACGGCAAATTGTTGTTTTGCCGGTCCCAACCTCACCCGTCAGAAGGATGAATCCACCATCACTGTCCATCCCGTACATGAGGTGCGCCAGCGCCTCCCTGTGGAGCTCGCTCAGATACAGATAGCGAGGGTCGGGCGCGATAGAAAAAGGTGTTTCCCGAAGACCAAAATATTTTTTATACATAGGTATTATTGGCGGTTATTACTTCATGGCCCTCGATCAGGAGCCGGATCTTACGTCCATTCGGCTGTTTCCTCGCCTGAATCACTCCCAAGCCGGTGAAAAAACATTTAACATAACTTATTTCAAACATCTGTAGCCATATTAAGCGATTTAAAAACAGAACTTGTCCTGCCTGATACTATTACTCTATT